>JBILYY010000169.1:0-6692 GCA_044377495.1 Bacteriovoracaceae bacterium
TATGGGATACGCGGTATTCCAACTTTGATCTTTTTCAAAAATGGTGAAGTAAAAAGTACTTTAGTGGGTAATCAGCCAAAAGCTGAAATCATTAAAAACATTAATTCTTTAATCTAAATTTTGGGTATGGCCGGCTTAGACCGGCCTTTTTTTTATGAACTATATTCAATCATCTTTGCAAGAAGCACAAACAACTCTGAATTCATTTATTGAAGATCCGAACAATGTTGCCCTGATCGATCAGGCAGTTAATACATTCGTAAGCTCATTCAAAAATGGCGGCCGCGTTTTCAGCTGTGGCAATGGTGGATCAATGTGTGATTCCCTTCATTTTGCTGAAGAATTAACAGGAAGATACCGTAAAAATCGCGCTCCCCTACCCGCGACAGGTATTTCTGAAGCTGGTCATATTACTTGTATTGCAAACGACTTTGGTTTTGAACACATCTTCTCTAGGTTTATTGAAGCTTGGGGACAAAAAGGTGATGTCTTACTGGCAATTTCGACAAGTGGAAATTCCGCTAACGTCATTAAGGCAGTTGAAGTGGCCAAGAGCAAAGGCATGATGGTTGTAGGGTTACTTGGCAAAGACGGTGGAAAACTAAAGAGCATGGTTGATGTATCGCTCATTATCAACTCGCCCATCACTGATCGAATCCAAGAGGTTCACATCAAATGTATTCACATCTTTATTGAAGGAATTGAGCGCCAGCTATTTCCTGAAAATTACTAAGTACATAAGATCTTGTAAAAAATTCATACTGAGGGGACCCATTTTTTCAGGGTTCGTCTCCTTTAAATCCTAAAAATCCAGATATGAACTATAAATGCCCTACTTAAAAGTGAGGTTTTTATGGCCATGAAAAAATGGATGACGCTAATAGCGTTCTTTCTACTTACGCAAAGTTTTGCGCAAGCAAATGAATTAATCACGACAGTTTTTAATGTGATTGAGTCTACTAAGACAGAAAGACTTCTCGTTCTATCCAGTGCGGATGGACGTATTTATAAAACTCAAAAGTCGGAGGCAAATCTAAAATATTTCAAATCATTTATTGGTCAAATTGTTAAGATTAATTTTTCAGAGAAGGGAGAAGAACTTTTCATCAACAGGATAGAAAGGGCCCTCACTAGTGAGGTCGATCCATCAGTTATGGATCTAAACCATTTTCAATATAACCAATTAAGAAAATTTGCTCCTACAGATCTTCAATCTCTTGAAGTTGCCTCAAACATATTTAGTACGATGCTTAACGATGGTGACAGAAGACGATCACAATGTTTCAAACGTGCTCATATGTGGGCTTTTGATATGTGGTCAAAAATGAATATTTCATCCCAGAAAGTTTTTATTTTTTACACTCAGAGATACATCCAATTAGAAGAGTTTGAATGGTGGTTTCACGTTGCTCCAATGGTCGTTGTGAAAGGCGAGGAATATGTTCTTGATGGAACATTTATGAAAAAGCCAATAACAGTTAAAGAATGGCAGAACTATTTTATCAAATCAGACAAAATCACCTGTCCTGTTGCTACGAATTACGAAGAGTACTCGAAAAACCAATGGAGTCGTCTTTGCTATTTAATGAAAGTACCTATGTACTTTTTTAGTCCTCTAGATATTGAAAACAGAGATTTAAATAAAATGCCTCGTAACCATTGGGTACTGGAAGAACTACAGGATGCCCGCAGAGCTTACAAGGGATATGAAGAGACCTATGAAGGTCTTGATACTGGTAAAACAACAATTAATCATTAAAGGCCATATATGAAAAAGCAACTAATCCTAGTTCTCGCATTGATCTCACTTGGAGCGTTTGCAAATGATATCCAGGGCACTCTAATGCTTAAAGGATCATTAAAGACAAAAGTTACGGTAAACGGAGTGCCCTCTGTGTGTAGGCTTAAAGTTGAAAAGGTTAAAAACCTTCTTGAAGAGGATAGCTTCGGAAATCCAGGGTATCAGGCGCGAGTTAAAATATCTCTAGATGGCCATGATCTCGAGCGGGATATTAAAGTAAAGCTTGATAAAGATATAACCGTTATCAATTTACATCTCGAGAAGGGTCTAAGAAGGATTAAAGATCTGGAATATATCTCAAGTGAAGAAAATATTAAGCTCAACATCGACTCAGAAGGACGAATCGTCAGCACGATTTTTCCGTACCAGCAGCAAACTATTACGTGTAATTTCTAGACCAATCCAGTCGGGTAGAAAATAATCTACCTGACCTTTATTGTCTTGCAGAAAAATCCTTTATCCCTTTCAAATTACGTCTATACTTAATCAAAGATCTTATTTTTTTCCATGGAAGGGGAAGTTATGGAATATATCCAATGGTTTATTAGATTCATCGTTGAGGGTGGATTTTTCATGTACGTGATTCTTGCGGTTTGGGCATTCGCAACGGCCGTAGCCTTTGAAAGATTCAAAAAACTTTCATATACCTACGATGTTGATGGTCCTTCTTTTATGAATGAACTTCAGAGATATATTCTTTCAAATGATATTCAAGGTGCGATCAGAGTTTGCTCTGGTTCGGCCGCAGCACTTCCAAAAGTTTTAAAAAGCGGATTAAAGCGGGCCAATCAATCTCCGGAGCAAGTTCAGAATGCAATTGATGCTACTGCGCTTGAAGTTATTCCTAAAATTGAAATGCGTCTTGGTTACCTTGCTTTGGCTGCCAACCTTTCTACATTATTTGGACTTCTTGGAACTATTCAAGGTTTGATTATGTCGTTTGCTGCAGTAGCAGCTGCAGATCCAACTCAAAAGAGTGAAGTACTTGCAAGAGGTATTGCAGTTGCGATGAATACTACAGCATTAGGTTTGGGAGCTGCGATAACTATCATGATGATTCACGCATTCTTGCAGGCAAAATCAGAAAAAATCATCAGCGAAATTGATGAATTTTCTGTAAAACTTCAAGACTTATTGGGTACGAAAAAAGCAATCGACGACTAAGGACTAGGAAATGCTTAAAGTTCCAAGTTCTCGAAAGAGAAAAAAGCCAGACGCAAAATTAAATTTGATTCCTATCATGGATTCCATTTTTATTTTTATTTTCTTCTTATTGATGTCGGCGACGTTTTTAAAAATCAATGAAGTTGGAAGTGATGTTCCAATTATTTCTGACTCTGAGCCACCTAAGGATGAGAAAGACCCTTTAGCACTCACTTTAGTGATAGAAACGAACGAGATTATCTTATCTAAAGGTGTTCCTTCGAGACCAATTCAGAAATTTCAAAGGCAAGCCGACGGTCTATTTAATTATGATGAGCTACACACAGTTCTACTTGGTATCAAAAAGAGTCATGTTAAAGAAAACTCTATTATTTTAGAACCCGTTGGTGACCTTACTTACGACGAAATTGTTAAGATCATGGACGCCGTCAGAAAGATGAATAAGACAGATGAAGCCATCTATATGCCGAACAAAGATGGCGTAGATGAAAAGCTCAAAGAACTTTTCAGTAAAATTGTTTTCAGTAATCTAATGAGTTAGAGGGTTTTATGGCCAGAAGCAGATCTATAAAAAGTAGAAGAAGAAAGAAAAGCGGTGGGGCTTTTGATATTGATATTACGTCTCTCTTGGATATCCTGACTATTATGATGGTTTTCCTGCTTCAAAGTTATAACTCTTCCGGGATCGTCATTAACGTCCCTAAAGAAATAGTCTTACCCAGTTCAAATTCTGAAACTCTAAGTACTTTTGGTGTCAATATCCAGGTTTCTAAAAATCAAATATGGGTCGATGACAAAGAAATTGTAAATACTGAAACCACAGATACGACTCAACTCTTTGATGAGGGTGGTAGACGGATCATCCCTCTTTACAACCAGCTTGTTAAAATTAAAGAGACTATTAAGCAGTCTGAAAAACTATCTCCTGATGCCAAGCCTTTCTCTGGTGTGGCCAACTTAGTTGTAGATAAAACACTGAAATACAACTATCTCAAGCGTGTTATGTACACTTGCGCTGCTGCTGGCTATAAAGAATTTAAATTTGTCGTTATGGCGGAAGGAAATTAAGCAAAACTTGATTTCCTTCTTCTGCATTTCATCTAGAAACATTGTTAAAATCTAACTTATAAGTTCTTCGAATAGAAGTTCATAGGTTGTTTCACTTCTACTGTTCCTCCGCCCATAGGCTCTGGGAAAGTGATACCCTTTAAAACTCCCACAACACATTTCTTAACATCACTAGGAAGACCTGAGGCACTCTCAGCACCGGCCCCTGCAACATGTCCTGATGCTCCTATAGTGAAATCAAGTTTGATAACTCCAGAAAGCTCAGCACCTGCTTTCTCAAGTTCTTTTTGATAACAGTATCTGAACTGTGGAAGATGATCGAGAAGAATTCGACGAATAACATCTGGATCCATGGATCCCAGAACAACAGTATCTGAAGGGATTCCCGCGGTATAAATTGTTTTTTTCGAAGATAGACCCTCGGCACCTTTGGAATCTCCAAGGACACCTGTTGTAGCACCAACAAGACTTCCTTGATTCGTTTGAATTCCTGCGGTTTTCACAGATCCACTTCCTGTACTAACTCCAGATACACTACCAGCAAATTCTCCGCCAGAACCAGATGCGGATTTAGTTTGAACCCCTGAAAGTGTTCCACCTTTAGCAACAAGTGAACTTACGGTTGAAGAAAAATCAGCTGATTTATAGACTTCAACATGACCAGCAGATTTTATGTTTGTTGGTGAAAATGCAGAAGGTCCCATTGAAGCAGCTGCCTTGTTCGCACTAACCTTATTAGGTATTGGAACAGCAACTTGATCAGTTGGCCTTGTAACAGGCTGAGTACCCTGTTTCACAATTTTTTTCTCTGTCGCAGTTTTCTTACCAGGATCAGGCTTTTTAGTCTGATCCTTAGTGGTTATAACGTCCGGCTTTTCAACTACTGGCTGTTTTTCTTTAGGTACTTCTTTGGCAACAGCAATTTTAGTAGGGGCTTTTTGCGGAACTGGTGGAGCTTTTTCTGTTTTCTCTATCGCTTTGTTCTTATTTACGAACAACGGTTGCTTATAAAGAATCGTAGCGAGACGCTCTGGCGCAAGTTCCTCTTCTTTTTTATCCTCCGGAACATCAACAACATTCATACCTACAGAAATAAGAACAACAAAAGAAAGAAAGAATAAGAGATATTTACGAAAATCAGGATCTCTTTTCAGGATGGGTGCAGCAGCAACTTGGGGAGGTGCTTGTACATTTCTAACAAAAATTTGTAGATCATCTTTTTGTAGGCGTACCAGATCCTGCCCTTGAAGATCAATCGTTGCACCTTGATGACCAGTATCTTTTTTCTTGTCACTTAGATGAAAAACTCCAAACCCAGGAAGCGTATGAACAGTTGTATGGCCTTGCTGAATATCGATAAAAGGAAATTTTTCTGTTTTTCCGAGATAAGGAAATTCAACCTCATTTTTTGATGTAAGAACCCCTGAGATAAAATATGTAGATTTACCTTCAGGGAGATAATCCACACTAAAGACCTGATCTTTGAAAAGAATAATAACTTCTACTGCTTGCTTATTGGCCTCGTATTTAAAAATCGGGTAAAGCTCTTCTTTATCTTCAAAGATATACTCACTAAACTCAGCTTTAGGATCAGAGGCGAGTGGATAAATAATTGATGGCATTAAATCAGAAACTGCCGGTGCTGCTTTTGGTAATTGCCTAAGGGAGGAAATGTCAGGAGGCAAAGCGGTTTTTACAGAAGCAGATCCGTGCTCTGGCTCAAGCGTTTCCAGAATTGGTGGAAGGCTCACATTTGCCACATATTTTACAAACTGAAATTCAATATCAGCTAGCCGAAATACGTCGCCAAGCTTTAATTCTTTCCGTACCACTTTTTCATTATTAACGAAGGTTCCGTTAGTAGAATTCATGTCATATATCAAAGCCCGGTCTTCGAAGATCTCTAAGACTGCGTGTACAGCTGAGATTGCATCAATATTAATAACGAGGTCACAGCTTTCTGTTCTGCCAATCAGTATTCTTCCTTTAGGAAAAACTCCTGACTGAACTTTCATATGAGGCTTCACTGGCCTAAGTTCATACATTTGATTCTGTGCTGCTTTTTGAATATCCATAAGTTCCGCCTATCTAATTACGTCTATTGCTTTTCTCATTTCTTTATTAAAATCGTGTCTTTCAGGAAGTTTGTTTTTAAATTCATTTCTTAATCGAGGCGATACTGAAAGATCACCCGGTGAACCCGCCTCACCTTCGACACCAATTTCATCAAAATCAAACTTTTCAAATTTCTTATATTCATAACGTATGTTTTTCTTATCATCGGCAAACGCGCCAATTGAAAGGAACACGAGTAAAACAATTATGACTTTCATAACTTAACTCCCAACTGACTTTTAACCGTGGAATAATATTCTTTTAATGCCTGGGTTTTAGGCTCTTCTACGTCTGAATAAATCTTTTGGGCTTCGGCTGTTTTGCCAAGCCTATGTAAAGTTACACTGTAGTTGAGGCCAATCTCGGCCTTGCGGAGAACTGAAACAGGTATACGTGAATAATATGAAATTGCTTTTTGATAATCAGAGAGAAGGAAATAACAGCTACCAACCGCATTCAATAGATCTACATCGGATATCGATTCATTTAGGAGACCTTGAAAAAGTGGCAAGGCCAGATCTGCAAGGCCATAACTAAGATAAAG
>JBILYY010000055.1:0-19015 GCA_044377495.1 Bacteriovoracaceae bacterium
AGGCACTATTCTGGATTTTCAGTGTGGTGGTAATGAAGATGGCCTTAAGTTGCATATTTTGATTTCTAATAATTTTAATCAATTTGAAATCAATACCAAACAGGCGATGTTTAAAAATCACCAGAAATGTATTCGTTTCTGTATTAGTATCAAAACAACATTTGTAGGTTAGTTATGAATGACATTATTCCTGTATTCAATCAGATATGTGTTGAAAAAAATGTCTCACCGGAAAAAACTCAAATTCTAAGAAAATGGGTAGTCACCATAATCAAGGCTTTGCCTAAAGCCTCACCTGTACGCATTGATAGCTTCTCTCATGAAGGTGCTGATTACTTTTTATTAAGTTTTCCTATGACCGATATGTTTGCCAGCCCTTGGGACATTCAAAGCTTAAATCTTTCCACTACGCTTTATCGAGCTTCCAAAGAAATAAATTTTGTTCCAAGATTTCAAAATCAGGGAAACTTTTCTGGTGTCACACTTAGAGTTAAGCTCGAAGCTTAGGGCAGATCACTAATCTCCTGAGTAGAGTCTTTAAAATAGACCCCAAGACCCAACTTTATACTTTTAGCCACATCTTTAGGTTGAATTACCTTAATCACTACACGGCGATTGAGTTTTTGATTCTCTGGCAGAGATTTGCCAGTGGCATCCATCATCGCAGCTACCGGTCGAGTATCTGCATAACCGATTACTGCTAGTTTTGATGGTTCAAATCCGCCAATTTCAAAACGCTCCACCACTGCTGCCGCCCTGGCACTAGATAGTGCCCAGTTATTGGCAAAACCAGAATTTGGACGAGGAGGAATATTATCGCTGTGGCCTTCCACTAGAATGCGGTAATTGGGATTAAGTGAACGGATAATTGAAATCATGCCATCTAGGCTAGCTTCTACAGATTCGCCAAGGTCAGCTGATTGATCATCAAACAAAGCACTACCCTGAAAAACGACATTTAAATCTCCATCTTTAATAGAAATCTTTGCCATTTTTACAATTTCAGGATGACGAGAAAGCTCATCTTCAAAATTTTTAAGTTTTTGTTCAGACTCCTTACCTTCACCTTTGAACTCACCTTGCCCAGGGCCTTTCCCTTTTTCCTTGCTAAAATGATCTGCTATTACTTTAACTTTTTGTTGAAAGCCCGCAGGCTCATAGTTAGCGAAAGCCATCATGAGAATAAAAAAGCAAGCGATCAGAGTCATCATGTCGGCGTAAGAGACAAGCCATAATTCCTCTTCATCTGGTGGTTCGAATTTGCGTTTTGCCATTTTAAGCCTTCCCTACAATATCTTTCCAATTAATACGATTTTCAGGAGGTAAAAATGAGTTAAGTTCTTCGGCTAAAATCACTGGATTTTGCTTATCCATGATGAGTTTAGTTCCTTCAATAACAATAAGATCTTTCAGATATAGATTTTTCGAATGCATAATAAGATTTTCTGCCACTGGCAAAAAAGCGATGTTCGACAAGGCGCATCCATAGAGTGTGGTAATGAGACATACACCCATGGCAGGTCCAATCATCTTAAGGGAATCCGGGCCACCTAAGTTGGCCAGAAGAACAACCATTCCGATAGTGGTACCCAACATTCCAAATGCCGGAGCGAATTTTGCAACTACCTTCAATTTTCCGGCTTCTTCTTTTCGTTCAACGTCCTGGTTATTGGCACGATCATCCAGAATTTTCACAATTCTTTCCTGAGTCAAAACTCCATCGGCAACCATAATCAAGGCTTCTTTAAGAAATGTATCAGAAGCCTTAGAAGCTAACGCTTCAAGTGGAGTTCCTTTTCGATATGCATCTCCGATTTTGATCATTTCAGAGATAATTTTAGAGTTAGCAGTGACATTTTTGATAAAAACAATTTTGAAAAAAGTTTTAAAAAGCACAAAGATTCTGTCCAGGCGAAAAGCAATCGCAGTGGAAGTTAAGGTACCACCCACAACAATAAAAACACTGGGAATATCCCAAAAAATTCCTAAAGTTGGAGAGGATAATCTTAGGCCAATGACAAAAACAATTCCTGCCAGCAATAAGCCCAATATCGAGAAAATATTCATTTAATACCTTTGAATCGTGGTAATATAAAACCGTAATGAAACGAAATCAAATTGTAAACTCTTGTCTCGTCCTTCTATTAGGACTGATCGCATTGCCTTTGGGGTATGCTCAACAAACTAAGCCTGAAAGACATCTCGTTGTTGATGCTGCCAAACTACCGACTGATTTAGTCAAAAACACTGAAAGCATTCAACAAGTACTCATACGTTCAGTTTTATTGTCCCAGCAGTTTGAAATTCTTTTTGCAAAACCAGAAAGTGTCAGCGATACCAAAATGCGGGTTTATGAGCTTAAGACCTCGATTGATCCCACAGTAAAGGCAGGCTTCTACAACATTTCTCTGGAACTGGTTAATCCCAAATTACAAAAGACCGTTCGTGCGGAAAAAGAACAGTTAATCCATGGTAAGCGTCTACTGCATACTTTACGAATCATGACCTTAAGATTGATTTTCGGTGAAGCTTTCATAATGAAGAATAAAGATAAGTTAGAAAAAATTTCTTCTGAAGATCCGGCCATCTCCATTGTTCCCGAGGCTCCTCCCAAAGGACTTCCGCCGGCGCAAAAAGTAGAACCTCTCAATAATAAAAAGAAAGACTACGATCAATCACGCGAAGATCTGAATAAAAAACCTGAATCGCCTTCTGCCGATAAAGCCGCCCCTTTTTTTCGCGAAAAAACTTATGCGCTAGGAGCTTATTATCAGTCTCAACAGATACAATCTTCGGGTGAATTATTAGATGTCAGCAATAATTTCACTGCCCTACTTTTAGATTTTCACACACATTGGAAGTTGGATACAGAAGGTGAAAGTTTAGCTATTGTCTCAGGTCGTTATGGAAGGACACTAAGTAAGTACGAGGAAACTATTCCGGATTCACTACAATTGGTAGGTCTCTATAATCGTCATCTTTTTTCTAAGTTTCGTGGACTCGCAGGTCTGCGATTGGATCAGGCCAGCTTTGCCAATCTACCGGGCCTTAATCAAGGCATTCAAGTTGGTACAACTCGCACTGTTTGGGGTCAGCTAGGAATAGAAACTGCAGCTAATTTGTTTAACCGCCGCTTTCTTTTTTCAGCTAGTTTATTAAAAGCTTTGCAATCGCAAGTTGATTTTCCGGAAGCTTCTGGATCCGAAGTTTCTGGCCAGGGTTATCTTTTTTTTTGGGCCTATGAACTGACTAAAAAATATTTCTTAGCAATTGAGATGTCTAAATATATCATGCAGATTGCTTCAACTTCCGGCTATTCAAACTCCGATCAAAGACTAGCGCTGGGAATTTATTATCCATTGGGTGAGAAATGAAAAATGTTATGATCACCCTCATTTTGATTTTCTTCATGTTTCCGGCCTTGGCCGAAGAACAGATTAAGGGTGGCTTCATTCGGAGAATGAATTTTTCACTCTCCATGACTTCCCTTTCTCTCTCCGAGCAGACAAATTCCGGCGGAAGTTATTCGGGAACGGCCATCAATCTGGCAGTCGAATTTCCTTTTGTTCAGGCGATTAAGCGAGAGTACTTCATTAAAAGTTCGGTTCCGATCGTCTCCTCTTCGGGTGAAGGTCTTTACTCGGCCATCGTAGGAATGAACAATTACCGCGACAAACTATCGGCCCCATACCGCCTGGAAGATGGGGCAAGTGAACTTAAGATCCGGCCTAAAATGCAATACTATTGGGGTCCCCATCTCGGAGCAGGAGCGGCAGTCTACACACTAGGTACCGCCAAAAAAAGTGATTTTGCTTTTATAGTAGGTGCCCAAGCGGGTGCGATTAAACCGCTAACGGCACCATGGGGCTTGAAATTTGAAGGTGGTCTTTCCAAAGGTTTTGGGATCAATTCCGGATTCTTGACTTATTCTGTCAGCGCAGGGGCAACATTCGATCTGGATTAAAAGGCTAATTCTGCCCCATTGTTGTCAATCTTAATACATTCGATAATTTGTCTATGAAAATCTTCTATATTCTAGCATTTATAATCCATTTTCAACTTCTCATCGGACCAGCTTGGGCCTCTCAAGTCGTTATAAAAAGTCAGCCTGAAGGGGCAGAAGTAATCGTTCAAGTAGCTCAAGGTGGAAAAAAAACCAAAATCGGTACAACTCCTTTAACTATTCCTCACGCACAGCTAGATACAATCACTCAAGGCGTAGCTTATAAGATTGAAGTTATTAAACCTGGCTTTGAGGTTTATCGCTTGCTAGTAGCGGCTACCAATATGGAAGAGATTACTTTGTCTGCGGTATTGGAACCTTCCATTGAAGTTAAATTAGGTGCGAGTACCGATGTGCTGGTGACAGGACTTTTCGAAGCACAACGTCTGACTCGAGCTCAAGACTACGATGGGGCCTTGTTAAAACTAGCAGAATTGGAAAAGGCTTACGCTTCAGTATCGAGCGTTTTTGAACTGAGAGGGAGTGTGAATTATCTGAAAAAAGATTTCACCACTGCTCTGGCAGAATTCCGTAAAGCTTACACTTTGAATCCACAAAATGAAGTTGCGCAAAGAATGAAAGATTACCTTGAGACCAAGATGGGATCAGGAGCAGAACAATGAAATGGCTAATCTGTGTATTCCTATTGTCAGGTCTGGCCTTGGCCCGAACACTCCAGCCCCCTCAACTTCTTCCTTCTTTAGAATGGCAAAAAGTTGTTCTTAAACAGGACCTGGAAATTAAGACCAAAGAAGTACTTTCAAAAGTACTTAAAGCAGAAGAATTTTTGGTCGCGGCCAAAATTGATTTAACAACTCCCCAGATGCCTGACTTTAAAAAACAGAACGCTCCCCTTGCTGGAACTAACGAAACAACTCGTCTGCATAAAGTGAAGGCCAGCAACGCTGCTCCAACGAATGATCCCTACGGCTACATCGTTTTCCATAAAATGGGACTGGAAGTGCCTCTAGTTGAAGAATTTAAAGATGAAGAAGTTAAAACTCAAAATAAAAATCAAAAAGCTGATGATGGTAATGATTTTGAAAATATCTGGAAATATAACAAAGCTCTGGATATCTACAACAACATTGACCACGTCTCTATCAGCGTCAAAATCACTGACAAAGTAACAATCAATGCCAGATCAAAATTGGAGTCACTGGTTAAGGACATTGGTTATGATATACCATCCGTCCTGCCCGATGTTCGATTTGAATATGTTGACTTTCATTTAGAGAAGTCATTTAAGGCGGAAACGGAAGCCGGTACGAAGAAAGTTGAGCCTACCTGGCTTGAAAAAGTTATGATTTTTGCTGAAAAATTTCAGCTTCCCATTACTCTTTTCGTATCAGTCCTTATGTTGGGAATGTTCGGCTTGATGCTGATGAAAAAGTATAAGCAGATTCTGGAAGAGAATGCTGCCGGTTCACAGACACTCACCATGGAAGGTGGTGGTGATCAGGACAATAATAATGGATCTGGCCCAGCAGAAAACGCTCCCTCACTTGTTGCCCAATCAGTAATCGAAAGATTTATAGCTTATTTAGATCAAGCTCCCCGTGAATGTACCGCTATGGTAAAATCATGGCTAAGAGAGCCGGATGCTAATCAGATTCTGGGACTGAACGTATTAATTGAAGAATTGCCCAATGAGAAACTCACCTATTTAGTTTCTATGTTGTCTGAAGAAGACAAAGGTAAACTTCGTGCCACAGTACAGGTAGCAATAAAGCCGGCCGAAATGGCAAAGGCTAAAGAATTTATCAGTGCGCAAGTTCGCGATGAGATTCTTAAAGGTGAAAAAATTGATGATCCAGAGTTGCAGGAAATGCTACTGGCCATTTCTCCCAAGAAAGCCGCTCAAATGGTTATGGATCAGCCAGAGTTTGTGTCGATGCTTTTTTCGAAACTGACTCCCCGCTTTTTAGGACTTATTCTTGAACAACTTAATGATGAAGATAAGTCTCTGGTACTCAATCAAGCCCTTGGTCAGAAAACATTATCGGATGTAAAAGTTTTCAAATCTGTTTTATTTAAATACGCAGACATTGAAATTTTCAGTCCTGCATTGGAAAAAATCAAGTTAATACTTCCCGATTCGAGCAGAAGTACGGAAGAAACTTTGTATCAAGCGATTGCCAAACACGGAAATGCCCAGTCAGTGAAAGCCTGTGCGATGAGAAATTTCCCTTATCAATTAATTACCAGCTTGCCTGAGGATATGCTCAAAGAAGCTTTACTCCAATTCGATTCGATTAAAAGAATCGAATATCTTGAAACATTATCAAATGATGACAAAGAATCTTTGATTAACGCCTTCGCTCCTGCCGGCAGTAAGGCCCGGGATATTTACGAACTAGATTATGAAAGAGTTTTTTCAAATGAAGACGCCAATGCCCGGATCAAAGCTGAAGCCGATACCATTGCGAAAAGTTTTGTCATTCACTTGCGAGACTTTATTAGAAAAAATCCACAATTTAAAGGCAAGGTCACCACTATTGTTGGTCAATGGGCCGATAATATGGCGGCTGAATTTAATTCGATCACTAAACTGAAGATCGTCGCTTAGGTAAAATTACATGAGCACAAAGACCTTCATACTACTCCTATTGTCCTTCCTATTGGGAGGATGTGTAGGTGAAGTGGAAGATCCGTCCAAACAAGACGTTTCAGTCTTCAAAAAAAATACCGGTAATTTTAACTTTGCTGGTGCTGTCAATGCAGTACCTGAATCACAAAAAAAAATACGAGTCTATTTTCCATCCCACACCAGTGGCAACGTAGATTATGCAGTTTACGTTAATGGTAATTTTCTTATTCCTGCTGGGAGTGTTTCCCACAATGCCCTAGATCTCAACCCTAATGGACTATTATCAGTCGTTCTTGATGGATTAAATGCTGCCACAAAATACGAAATAACTGTTCGTGTCCGGGACGCATCTGATTCTACGATTGAAGATGCTAATACAAATTCTGTCTCTGCCACTACTTTTACTCATTCGATGCCGGCTTTTAATGGCCTTTTGGGACTTGAAAATTTTGCAGGTGTCGATGGCTTAACTAAAATCAGGGCTTTCTGGAATGAAGCTTTGCCCACCGCTCATCCCATGGCCGGATATACGATCTATTACAAAAAGAAAACGGATGTCGTTTTTCAGACGATTCGAATTGAAGATCCTTCTGCTCGCGAAGGAACCATAAGTGGTCTGGTAAAAAACACCGATTATGTTTTTAATGTCCGGGCGTTTGATACCCAAAATCTAGAAGAAGAAAACTACGAGTATGCCAGTCTCATGACCTTAGATGATACCCTCGTTATTTTTCCCGGAATCTCGGCGGCAACTGTTCCCACAAATGATACGGGCTTCGGAAATATTTTGGTAGAGTGGCCTAAGGCCATTGGTCCAGTTGTGAAGTATCGAATTTTTTGGAAAGAAAGTCTTGATCCTAATCCCATTCTGTTAAGCTTAAACTACATCGATATCACTGATCTTAAAGCCGTTGCCAGATTAGTGGCAGTTCCCAATAGAAATACCAATTACCAGTTTGTCGTTTTGGGATGTCTTGATCTTCCTGCCTGTGCCACTTACAATGCGGCCAGTGCTCTGAATATTAAAAGTGCCACGACAACACCGCCGGTTGCTCCTTTTGCAGGACTTTCAGAAGTGCGTTTTGGAATTGATTACGCCATTCTTTCCTGGATGACGATGCCCGATTCGGCCTTAGGTGCCTACGATACTTTTCAAGTTTCAAAAATTGAAACAAATAATTCAGAGACATTGATTACTGGCGCAGGTGTGCCGCTGATTTCCCCCTATCCCATCGCCAAGAGTGCAACCAGTGTAAAGGTCGAAGGATTAATTGAAGGTGATAAGTATTGCTTCAAAGTGAAATCAACTATCGTTGATCCCGGACCGGTCTACCGCCATGCCGGCAATGCTTCGATCGTGTGTGGAATTCCTCAATACGTTCGACCTGGTCAAATCCAATGGGTCATGACCACTATACCTGATCCTGAATCGGCCAATCCGCTGGATACAATTCAGACTGCCTGTTACTCTCCAACCAAAGATGGTTTTACCGTAAAATGGAAAGCCCCGGTGGGAGAAGGAACTTTTTCTTCTTTTGCTATTTATGTTGAGGAAGGCCCGAGTGCAACGTATACCTCGATGCCTGTCTACCTGAACAAAGCCGCCGGTGACCCGACGTACACATTCAGTTTCACCGGCCTGAATCCTGACACTGAATATGCAGTGGGAATTCGGACTTATTATTCGCAAAATCTGATCCAGAAATTTGGAGCAAGCTCTGTTATTCAGACCTGTAAAACCAATCTTGAACCGGTAGTTCCCCAAGGTTGGTCTGGTATCATGTCTCTGGGATCTAAAACTGATGGTCTGAATAATAATGTGATTATTCCTGAAGCCTTTATTCCTAAGGGAGACTTCATTCTTAATCAAGGGATAGCGACTGAAGCTCCTTTTACCATGCCCGTTGATTTTGATAAAATTCAAAACTATTTTGGCTGGGATCCGATTGGTTCAAAAATTTCAACTTACGATTCCCGCGGTATGATTAGATTGGCGTGGAAAGATTTTAAATATCAAACCGGTGGTAATTTCTCACTCTCCTCTAATTCAGCCTCATTGGGGTACAACGTTTATCGAATGGATTACAAACATTCCGTTCACGCTACCTCCAGACCAGGAAAAAATCTTACTTCATGGGGCTTACCTCGTAACAGCACTCCACTTAAAGCAAAAAATGTTATTACCACTCAGGGAACTCAGGCCATCGTTGAATTTTACGATTATGATTTTTCAGACGGAGTAACCGATTTATCTAAAGTCTATTGGTACAAGGTTGAACCTGTGGCTTCGGGAAATCATGTTCAGCTTCTCTCTGTTGTTCCAGACACTGACTACAAAGATTATGTCGTAAAAGTTATTTTACCTAGTAAGAACGTTTCTCTTATTCATCGCTGGATGGCCAATAAGGAAACTTGCGAAAGAATGGGACGCCAAGCACAGATAGATCGGAATAAACAATACCGCTGTCCTTATGATGGCATTGCCTCTAAAGCTTACCCTGCTGGCTCGTTCTATGATGTTGGTGGCCATATCTTAATGGATCGTTTCGAATTGTCCTGTAATATGTCCCGTAATAAATGCAATAACACCGAAACTAAAAAAGGTGCCTGGCAATGTGTTGGGGCCGTCTGTAATTACGTGCCTTACGAAGCTGCCAACGGTGACTGCATTAGTACTGGAACTATGCCGAGTGCCTTATCCACTACTGATCCCAATACTCTCAGTCTGGCCGGTGCCGTTCATTATAATCGCAAGAAGTGGGACACCACCAGTTGCTCCATCCATCAAGGGGGCTCTTGGAAGGATCTCAATAATGTCAGCTTAACTCCAGCTCAAGCAGCACCAGCTGTTACCAACGCTGCCAATCTGCCACCGCTCACTCGCATTACTCAGACGCGTATGGGACTTCTCTGTGCTCAGAAATCCATCACTCTCCAGCTGGATACCACAAACACAAAAGTTATTTCCAAACGACTTCAGCGTAAACAAGAATTTGTCTTGGCCAGTGCCCCACCGGAAGATTCTCCTAATCACTATAGCTATATCAACGGCGACAATGATCTGGGTTGCAATATTAAATGGGCCAAGGACACGAGTTTGACGATTTATGCAGGCATGTTACAAGGTAACCTTACTGCAAATGATGCTCTTCAAATTGTTCGCGCACCAACGGCCACAGGATCTAATTTCTCCAAGCACAATGGTGGGCTGCATGGGCAAATGATGAATCAATTAGATTTTAGAAACTTCCGCTACCCTACTACCACTATGGCAGATGCCATGGATTACTCAGGGCTTGGTCAGGCAGATTTTTCAATTATCCATGGAAACTGGGCAATGCCAGAGCGTGGCTCAAAATCCGGCCCCGTCTTTGCTGGCGGCTCGCAGGGAATTGATTCAAGTATGCTTTGTCTTTCTCGTTACGGAATTCAAGATATGATTGGCAACGTTCCTGAATGGTCCAGTGATCGTTTCTATTGTACCAATATGGATAACTGTGTTCCGGCCACCACCACTACTGAAGACACTCAAAATAGGACATGGTCTTATATTTCTAAAAAGTCTGAAGTTTATGAAATGAAATTTACGGGGAGTTCTATGGGGCTTCCCTTAAGAAATTATTTTGGTCCAATTAATGCCTTAACTTTTCCTGCTCAATTAACACTTAATAAAACTGCGTTCAGCCATTTTCTCAAATCCGCCAGCGATCCTAATGCCTTCCAAAGCGCTGACTTCTTTTCCGTTCCATTAGGACTACCGATCTCGTGTCAGGGAGGAAAATGTCTTAAAACGCCTGTGACTTTTGATGATAATGCTACGGTAGCGACCGGCCTGCCTAATCCTTATAGTTTAATTTCAAATTTTAATTATGAGGGAGACTTGGCCAGGGCCAGCGTCTTCTATGATCTACAAAGCACAGCTTTTAATGGTAATGATGGTACGGTCTCAAAATATCTCAGTTTTATTCTAGGTGGATTTCCCTGCTCCGCCCGCAGTGAAAATGACTATAATGAATATTTACTTCTCCCTGGTAATTTAGATGTGACTAAGCATGCATGTCTGGATGATAAGTTTGCACCTGGAAGAAATAGTTTTAATTTGACTGTCACCGAAACCGCTTTGAATGATCTAGGTGGTCGCTGCTCCACGATTGCAACTGAAGATGAAGAAGGTAACTTTACTATCCCGTAATGCTATCATCTCTGACTAAAATATCTGCCATTTTTTCCATCACAAATTTCTTATATTCATTGCGATTAGTAACAACCTGACACCCGACCTGGCCACTTCGGGCCCAGGCCACTTTATATTTATTCTCGACACTCATGCCTTCAAAGGACATGCTAATAGTAACTAGCGAACCTCGACGAAAAAGTTGTTCTTGATCATTGGCATCCAAAAAAAATGATAAACCCCCGAGAGAAATATCTTTGAGATAAAAAACTTTTTGATGTAAGTCTGAAAAAGTGACTTTAAATAAAATGTTTGAAAGTTTTTTTAACGCCAAACGCTCGTGCAATCGATTTTCCACCATGAGCATCTGATTAAAACGCTTACCGATAAAAGGCAGCAGAACTAAAATCGTCAGGATAATTTTCTTCAATTTGCGCATAATTGATTATATCTCGCTTATTTTATTCGTAAATACTTCTCATATAAAACCGACTAGAAGGTGGGGGGGTCAATGAACTTCAAGTTTCGCGTCCATCTAATTCTAGCCTTAAGTGCTATATTTCTGGCATCTTGCCAGAAAGCGGAGAATAGTAGCGCCGTTCCCACACCCGATTATAAACTAGAGAATGTTTCTGGTGCATCGAATGCTCTGCCTACGATTCAATTCAAATTCCCAGAAACAGAGATCTCAATTCCTAATGCCACCCACTTGAACATCTCATGGTTTGCTCGTGATCTCGATGATGATGCTAAAATTAGCATTCGAGTTCTCGCCGGCCCATTAGTTCCGTGTGGAAACGGAATTTTGATCGCTTCTAATCTGAGTGAAAACACAATCAATAATTATACCTTGGATACCTCGCAATTTGTCCTGACTCAATTTGTGGTCTGCTTGATTATTAATGATTCTTTTTCTCCGGCAGTCTCGATTAAGTCACCAATGATCACCAAAATACTTCCGGTCACCTCACCTAAATTAGTTTCACCTTCAGTGGCTCTCACTTTGCCTTACTACAATGGGGCCCGAATTAAATGGCAGGACTTTGATGCCTACGCTCATATTATTTCAATTAAAACTTCTGCCACTAATTCCGGAACCTGTTCTGCCGGTCAAACCTTAGTGAGCGGAATTACCGATGCTGATAAAAAAAATTACTGGGATTTTTTACCCTCGGCCCATGGTTTGTCGGCCGGCACGACTTATCTGTGTATGGTCTATCAGGATAATTTAGGTAAATTTATCTATTCATTCTCGCCACTCATTACCATTCAAGCCGCAAATTTAAATATTGTTTCGCAAACAGATTTTGATAATCCAACCATACCTGTTGGGGCCGTGTTGCATGCCGGAGCTGTTGGGAATAGCACCTATTGGGGCGGTGGTGGAAATGCAAGTTCCCTTTCACTTACTCACGCCATGCCAGTCGATTCGTTTACGCTTGAGTTTGGAATAAAAGTTCCTACTGTCAGTGCAAACTTTCAAGGAATGGATAACCTCGCTCTCTCAAAAGATAAGTATATTCTTTTCAACAGTCCGAATTTTACACTCTCGCTCTCTCCCTCAATGGGCTGGCAAGGTACGCTGAAAATTGCTGGTGGCCAGACCGATTTTAGTATCTGGTTAGATGGAATAAATGAAAATTCTTATAGTTATTTAGCTGATAGTAACTGGCACCATGTTGCCGTTGTGTGGGATGGAAGAATCGGTGATGTGAAATTATATATCGACGGAAAAATGCCTTCGGTATTTAATCAAAAAGTAACCCAGAGTTCACTTCAGGTAGTTACGGGCCCGCTCTATTTAGGTGATAATTTTGATGGTGAAATCGATCAGATCGCTCTGACCGATCGGGTATTACCGCAAAGTTTATTATTAAATCATTTTCAAAAATTAACTTCAGGCTTCGCCTATGATAATACACTTGCGGTCGTTCCGGCATTTACGAATCCGATCCATGCGGCTTTACCCACTTCCTACACAACTCCTTCAGTCGTAGGCAGTGATCCGCTGGCAACCTTGCTCGATATGCCAGTTCCGGTCATCAAATCCACTTCCACTTTATTGGAAAACCGCCTGACGTTTAAAGGACGCTATCTCACTCAGACCGGATCACTTGAAACTGATATCACAATGAATCAACGTGAAGCTGTTATCCAAGCTGAACTTGCAAAAAATTATCACTTTGCTTTGCAACTTTCCGAAGGGCAGTACACCACCATAAATGCAAGTAATGATCAGGTACTAGTTCTCGCAAATGCGAATCCTAATTTCTCATTGGGTATTTGGTCTGGTTACCAGGAAATGCCAGATAAATTTATCAATAATTTTTCTCTGCTACCACTTTCAATGAGCTTGACCAATTTGGCCGATGCGGTGATTGGTTGTAACGGACTAATCAATGGTAAATGTCCGGTTCCCTTTTCATCCTTGGGATTATTCGCTGAAGATGCTTATAGAAAAGCCGACCTTTTAGAACCTTATCTTACTGCGCTCACTCGTAATATTGACTTTATTCAGGAAGGAAGAGATTTTCTGGATTGGGAAATTACTGGTTACAAAATAAATGCCAGAGCGATTCAACTGCGCACTTCCATGGGGCTGCAATGGGATTCATTTCAGAGTCGAAATCTAGCACGCCTGTATACTAACTATGCCTTCGAAATTCAAAATTATGATTTTCCCCAGCCGCGTTCAATTAATACCGCGCCCTTTATGATGATGGATGTAGCAGGCAAAAATAGTTTTAATCGGTCATATCAAGAAATGAAGGGAATCAATGGAGAAATAGGCGGGACAACATACCCCACTCCACTCTTCATTCCCCTGCAGCCAAATGCTTGGAAAAAAAGTCAAACGGGAAGCCTGGGTTTATCGTGGATATGGAATTCAAGAAGAAATGAAGCCACCAAGCTCTTTGCTCCAATGGTAAGTGCGCATCAGGAATCGGCCACTCAAGCTTCACTTCCACCCTTTAATTTTTTGGCCAACTTGAAATTTATGGGTGTGTGGGGATCTGAATTTTATAACTCTGGGATTAATTTTCCAATGGATGACAACACTGATTCAAGAGACCTCATCTGGCCTTTGGCTTCGGTGGGATTAGTTCAGGGAGCTCTCTCTCATGCTGAAGATGTAATCAAAAATGGAAATTTATTAGTCTATGAAACGCTTCAAAAAGACTTTAGCATTTCGTTATCACCGTTCGACACTCCTATTGCCGTTAGAAAACATCTAACCTTAGAAAAATATCTCATTGCCACTGGTCGCATGCCTTCTTCCATAAAAAATGGCAGCATCCCGGCCAACACTAATGTCACATTGACCTTAAGTGGTAAGACAATAACCTTGGAATCAAGACCACAGGGAAGTCTTTATTATTTTGATAACTCCGCAGCTTCACCTGTTCTCTTGCAATTAGATAAATTTCACGAAATGGGTCACCCTCAGCGCTGGTCGAAAACCACTTTACTCGAAGCTGAACTCTATGATGATCTGGGAATAAATAGTGGCTCGCGAGAAACCACTCCTAATGTCGGAGCGGCCTTAAATTATTCGGCCCATCAGACTTTTTTAACTGGAGTAACTACTAACTCTCCCATTAGCTATAACTTCACTCCCAATAAAGCTGGTAACCTGCAGTTAGATGCCGAGCTTTCAACTTCCATGGCGACTAATTTTACCGTAGAAGTTTTTGATCCCGATATTTCTTTAATTGTACCGGTATATTCAAATTCCCAACTGGTTTCAACCGCTGGTATTTTTCAAACGGTTAACCTGGGAACCATACCGGGACTAGTTCGTAAAAACTATCTATTGAAAGTTAGTGTTGATACTCTTGGTAGTCAGTGGGATGTATTTACCCTCACTCCACTTTAGTAATGAGGTCATCATGCTCAAGATGTTAGTTATTCTGGTTTTTTTGGCATCTTGTGGAAAATCCGAGGAAACTTCGGGAGAATCTATCACCTGTCCTCAGGGCTTCACTTTGGTACCTCGAAACTCAGATTACGTTGCTAGCGCATTCTGTGTTTCAACATATGAAATGAAAAATGATGGCTCGGGCAATGCTGTATCTCATGCCACCAGCTTGCCTTGGGTTAGCATTAACCGGGCAAATGCCATCACTGAATGCCAGGCGCTGGGAACAGATTATGACCTCATCTCCAATATTCACTGGCAAGTCATTGCACGAAACATTGAATTGGTAGCCGCTAATTGGAGTGGTCTGAGTGTCGGTTCAGGTTACCTGAACGAAGGCCACAGTGATGAAGTGCCTGCAGCAAGCCTGGCCATCGCAGACACTGCCAATGATTTTTCCGGCACGGGAGAGACTAGTGGTGACCAAAAGCGGACTCACGTACTTAGTACTGGAGAAAAAATTTGGGATTTTTCAGGCAATGTTTGGGAATGGGTTAAAGATGACAACGACGTGAACTATGGCGCAGACGCCTTCTTTTCACAAGTCACTACCTTAAGTCATACCACCACCGGCACTTTGGATGATGGTCAGGCAAGAGTACTCAAGGCCCAGTTCGGTCCGGCGGGTGATTACACATCTCTCAATGCTACTCCCTTTGGTCATCTCGGTCGCGCCATGACAACGGCCGGGACTTTAGGTGGGATATTTCGAGGAGGGAGTTACGTCAATGCATTAACGAACTCAGCTACTAATGAAGAGGGGGGCATTTTTTCTGCTCTGACCAAGTATGCCGCCACCAGTACTTTCACCACCGGAGGTTTCCGATGCGTGTACGCACCTTAGTAATATTTTTTGGCCTGGTTACCGAAGACTGGAGAAAAAGAGTTTTGAATGATTTGTTTACTCACCTTATCGGTCCCATAACTCATAATGATTCCCACTAATTCTTCCCGAGCAGTCTTAGAATAACGACAAACCAACGCTCCACCGGAGTCGCCCTCTTTAACATTGATTCCTGAGGGCAGGGTGCCGCCCGATTTATTCTTCATGATGATTTGGGCCGGGCCACTTCCGTTATCCATGACTCTCACATCATATGCATCATTAAATTTAATTCTGGTTAATGCCTTCGAAGGATATGATCCGCGAAAGGCCAAAATCTCACATTGTACTCCCGAGCGAAGCTGATTGCTGGCAAAATACATGGCCGGATACTCAGTTGGTCTGATCGACTCGGTTTTCAGGACTGGAGAAAATTCCAAGAGGGCCATATCTTCGCTGAAGCTTCCTTTCACAGGATCTGGTGTTCGTTTTAAATTTGTAAAATCCATAAATTCTTCTCCACCACACGAAGCGAGAACAATTCCATGGGTGATCGTATTTTTTCCTTCCGGAAAACAGTGAGAAGCTGAAAGCAACCTACCGCCACCAATGTGAACGGCATTACACATTGAGCTCTGACCGCTGGGACTACTTATAGATAGCTGGCACAAATAAGGTGCCTGAACTTGGGCCAGAAGATTAAACGAGAAGAGCATCAAAGGAATAAAAAGCTTTTTCATACCCTTAAGGGAGCAAATGGGATGCCAAGTTAAACTTCTCATCCTTAGGGATTGGCCGCTCAGGGTGTCTAATTTTTTTACACAAGAGGACGTAATTTAACACTCACTCTTAGTACCGACCTGCAACGAGGCACACTTCTTGCTTCTATCAACTGCAAAAGCGGGAGGTATCTATGTCGCAGTTCCTTACTACCCTATTATTCTTGATTTGCTGCTCCGTCGGTGCGGCAGAAGAAAACTATGAATTCAAAGAAACCAAAAACCTTGTCACGCTGGTGAACAACGCGGCGGAGCTGGTGAAAAGCAAAGGCGAATCGGCCTTCAGTGAGCTCGCCAAAGATGGCAGCACTTGGAGAAAAAAAGACATCTACGTTTTTGTGCTTGATCCACAAGGCCAGATGTTGGTGCATCCCGATCCGACATTGAGAGGCAAGAATACCCTGGATCTAAAGGACATAAATGGCCGTCCCATTATCAAGGGACTCATTGAAGCAGTGACTACTCTGCCCACTAAACCTGAGGGCTGGTACCATTACCAATGGCCCATTCCTGGACAGATGCAACCTAGTTGGAAGAGTAGCTTTGTAAAATTGGTCAAGGTTCCTTCCGGTAAGACCTATGTGATTGGCAGCGGCATGTATAACGAGCGCATGGAAAAAAGTTTTGTGAAGGACGCAGTCAAGGACGCTGTCGGATTAATTGAAAAACAAGGCACGGATGCCTTTGTCAGCTTTCATGATCAGACAGGCCGCTTTCGCTCCAAAGACTCCTATATCTTCGTCATGGACTCAAACGGAATGGATCTCGTTAATCCCGCCTTCCCTAATCTCGAAGGACGCAATTTGCTGAACATGCAGGACACAAATAAAAAACTACTGGTGAAGGAAATGCTTAAGGTCGCCAATGCCAAAGGCTCGGGGTGGGTGAACTATATGTGGCCCAAACCTGGTGACAGCGTGCCGACGCAAAAGTCCACCTATGTTGAAAAAGTAAAATTCAAAAATCAATGGCTGGTGGTAGGAAGCGGTGTTTACCTCGCTGATGCCCCAATGGCGAAGCGGCCAGTGGCCGAGCTGACCGGCCCGGAACTGGTGAAGCTTGTGCGTGAAGCTGCGACCCTTCTTGAGCAAGATGGCGAGAAAGCTTATGAGCAATTCAGAAAGAAAGGCTCTAAGTGGTATAAGGGCGATACCTATTTCTTTGTGTGGAATATGGACGGCGTCAGGGCCTTGCACGCGGCAGACCCTTCACTTGAGGGCAAGAACGGTCGGAGTGAAAAAGACATACAGGGCAGACCTTATGGAGAGATGTTTTTACAAGCAACTTCCAACTCCACTGGTGAAGGGTGGTCCCACTATATGTATCCTTACCCCAATCAAGTTTTTCCAGCGTGGAAGTCGGCCTTCCTGAAAAAGATCACTCTCCCTTCGGGCAAGAAGCAGATCATCGGTTCGGCCAGTTATCATATGCAGATGGACGAGGCGATGATTGAAGATGTGGTTAACCGCGCCTCTGAATTGATCAAGGCCAACGGCATTGCCGCCTTCGATGAACTTCGAGACAAGAAAGGACCGTTCTACTTCATGGACGTGTATGTCTTCGTCGAAAATCCAAAAGGTCTGGGCCTTGTTAACCCCGCCCAGCCTTACCTCGAAGGCAAGAACTTAGCTGATCTCAAAGACGCCAGAGGCAACACCGTCGTCAAAGACTATATTGCCGCGGCCATGAAAAACGGAAAGGCCTGGACTCAGTATTACTGGTACCGGCCTGGCGAGAGCGAACCAACTCTCAAGCGCACCTTTGTGCGAAAGGTACAGTCCGGCAAAGACACTTACATCGTGGGGTCAGGCATGTACGTGGATGAGAGAACAAAAATGGCGCAAGAGGAGAAATGACTTCTTTTGCTAAAAAAGTCCTTAAAGACTTAGCTCTTTCGTTGTAAGAATATCTAATTAATTAACGAGGAGTTAAAAATGAAAATAGTTATCACTGCTTTACTAGTTCTTGCCTCAGTTACAGTTGCACAAGCTTCTGATGTCACAGTTCTTACGGCGAACCTACCTCTTACTCGTGGCCAAACAGCGGTTGACACTAAATTTCATATTGATACTGATATGAAAGAAGCCTTTGCAAAAATCAACGTCGATGAGCAAGTCATTATTTATGTTCAAAATTGCAGCGGTGGATACTATCCAAATCCGGGCCCAAATCCTCGCCCATACCCAGGACCAAACTACCCAGGAAGATACTGTCGTACAGTTCCACAAACTCACTACCGTAGCATTTTATCTGATAAAGTTAAAATTGAAGGTATGACTATGAACGGTAACGATGTCATCTATCAAGGTGCTGAAGGTGATGTTGTTTGCGGTACGATGGGAACAAGCCGCGTATTCAGAATTCCAACTTTCTACCTTTCAGGTAAATGTGATCTTGTAGGGACAATTTATAACGAAAATGGTGTTAGTAAGGTTTCTGTTAAATTCATTACGAAGTAATTTTAAAGTCTCGAAGGGCAGGGTCTATGAAGGCCCTGCTTTATTGACTAGAAAAAAGCCGCTTAATCCCATCTCGTATAAATGACTGAATGATCAAACGTCCCATATGCTGATCGGTGGACTATAAAATACCCTAGGTTCGTAAGGACTTCACAAGTAACTCCCGATCTGAATTTATGACAACTGGCCGGTTCAATGGAGTTGACGACATCTTTGAGCTCGCAGCTTGTTTCTCTCTTGAGCAATATATCGACTACCAACATTGCTT
>JBILYY010000056.1:0-18731 GCA_044377495.1 Bacteriovoracaceae bacterium
TTTCAGCAATTCGCGCTCAAATTGCTGAAACTTCTTCTGATTACGATAAAGAAAAACTTCAAGAGCGTTTAGCTAAATTAGCTGGCGGTGTTGCGGTTATTAAAGTTGGAGCTCCAACTGAATCTGCTATGAAAGAGAAAAAAGACCGCGTAGAAGATGCTTTAAATGCAACTCGCGCTGCTGTTGAAGAAGGTATCATCGTTGGTGGTGGTGCAGCTCTTTTACACGCTTCGTCTGCTCTTGATGGTCTTAAAGGTGAAAACGACGAGCAAACTGCTGGTATTAAAATTATCCGTCGTGCTCTTGAAGAGCCTATTCGTCAAATCGTTTTCAACGCTGGTATTGATGGTGCAGTAGTTGTTAACAAGGTTCTTGAAAGCAAGAATGCTAACTTCGGTTACAATGCTCGTGACGATAGATACGAAGATCTGGTTAAGGCCGGAATCATCGATCCAACTAAAGTTGCTCGTTCTGCACTTCAAAATGCAGCTTCAGTAGCTGGCCTTATGCTTACAACCGAAACTATGATTGCTGATCTTCCTAAGAAAGATGACGGCCATGGTGCTGCAATGGGCGGCGGTATGGGCGGAATGGGTGGTATGGGCGGCATGATGTAATTTTTGCCTATCGCAATTTTGACTCCAGAGGGCACCCTAGCGGTGCCCTTTTTTTATCCCTTCGAATCTTCAGCAAGTTACCTTTTGTCCCCGACAACTCTACTCTGTTCGTAAATAGGCCAATTTAGCCTCTCTCAGACATTGGCACAAACCGTGCAATCATATCAATCAGGAAGACGGGCATGGATGCTCGACTGACGATGCCAAGGAGACAGGCGTGCCACTTTTATTAGCAGCACTTTTTTTGACCTCATTTTCATTTGCTACGATGACCGTAGGCAAGGTGGATTGCCCAGTGCAATTTGAGGGGAGAGTAGAAGACTTTATTGAGGGGGTTGGCACAAGTAGTGCGTTCTCCACCCATACTGTCGTCTTTAAAAATCTTTCAACCATAAAAGGTGAAGTGAGTGAACAGATTGCTGTCGAAGTTTTGGAACATGGACCTTTTGATCTTGAGCGTGGTGAGGATTATCACGTTCAAATGAGAGCAGGGCGAGTGTGTTGGATTGAAAAAATATAAACTGCGTTTGTCTTTCAGGATGAAAAACTATGTGGCTAAAATGGATTATCATTTTTTCTCTTACCTCTACTGCTTGGGGATTTCGATTAACTTCAGATTTTACTAATGGATTTTACTGGTCCACCCTTCCAATTAACATTACGGTCTTAGAAGCTGATCCTGCTCGAAAATCTATGATTGAAGATCTTGCTAAAACTGCCATTGATGAATGGCAAACAAGATCTGGCTTATCACTTTGGGATTACACAGGCACTGGAACAAAAAATATTATCCGTTGGTCTACAAACTTTGCTAATGAAACCAGAATGGATCCTCAGTCAACCTTGGCCGTGGCGATACGCTATACCAAGGGCCCTTATTTTGCGCGAACAGAAATTGTGGTCAATGGTGGACACATATTAAATCAAAATCAAGCAAATTTACGAACGACACTCACCCATGAGTTGGGTCATACCATGGGCCTAGATCACTCAGATGTTGGAGACGCTGTAATGGCACCAACTCTTCAAGCATGGTACACGGGACTTCATTCCGATGATGTTGAGGGAGTTCAGGCAGCGCAAGCGGAAATGGATCACCGACAGGTTACGGGGTATGTTTCCCCGCTGGCCTATGAGAATCAAGAATCAGGACAACCCTTGAGCTGTGGAACAGTTGGGCCAGCAAGTTCAACTTCAGCGGTCAGTATGAACGGGTTATTGTCTCTTGTTAGCGGACTCCTGATTAGTTTTGTCAGGAAGGTCTTGAAGTGGTTCAAGTCACGCATTTAAATTCCGATCAGGAGTTATGCAAAAAAATGAAACAACCACACCATTTATTTTTTATCTCTCTTTAGAAGACACACTCCCAAACGCATTCTATACTTTTGATAAATATCTTAAAGAACTAGGATTTATTCTGGTTCCAGTAAAAATTGATCAACTTCAAATTCTAGTTGCTTCAAGCGAACAAGAACAAGTTATTGTACTATGTTCAGTGACGAATGTTCGGGAATACAAACTTTACAACGATAAAATACGCAAATTTTTAAAATTTATTTTAAAATCAAAGCGTCTCACATTTATGCACTTCTCAAGCTTTGCAAAACTAAATGATCAAAAAAATCTAGTAGCCCAAAAAAATTATTACTTCTTAAGATACCCATTGAACGCCAAACAACTATCTTTCAAAATCAGTAAGTATCATGCTCTTAAAAAGGAGCAGCATACGATCTGGCCAGGTGGGAAGAGGGCGACAATTGGGGCCGGGGTCGCATGAAAAGTCGAAACAATGAAATCACCCAGAGAGTATTGATGCTACTCAAACTGGACGCAAATAGCGTTTTTAAACGAATTAAAGAGCGTAAATCAGAATATCTTGAAATTTTTGCACTTCGTAGAACTCGCGAACACTTTCCAATGATTTTTAATAATCGATATGAGTCGACTTCATTGGAGAACCTGGTTCATTGTAGTACTGAATTAATCACAACTCTTGATCAGTTCTATATACCTGTTGAAGAAATGAAGTGGTATTTATTTAAAACAGAAGACATGCCAAACACAGTTGAAGATTTTATCGATAGAAAAATCCGTAAAATGGAAAAGTTACTTGCGACATTGAATCTTTACCTTGATGCAGAGTTAGGTATTCAAAGTAACGAGCCTATAAAAATGGATGAGCCAATGTTTATAGATCAACCCGATGTTATTGAGAATAACTTCCCAATTGATTTCGAAGATGATAATTCTCAAGAATCATGAAAATACTTCTCCTTATTATATTTAGCTTAAGTGCTTATGGTAGAGACCCCATATCTGGTAGCAGATTTCAACAGCTCTCGGGTGTTAAGGTTTCCCAAGATTCCAAAACCCAATGGGACCAGCGGTATTCACGACCAACTTTTATATTTGGTAAATCCCCGGCCCAATTTTTGTCAGAAAACTATCAATACATTCCTTATGAAGGCTCGGTTCTGGACATGGGAATGGGCGAAGGTCGAAATGCCGTTTTCCTTGCCCAGAAGGGATATAAAGTAACGGGAGTTGATTTAAGCTCAGTCGCGGTCAAAAAGTCATATCTTCTAGCTCAAGAGTTTGGAGTAAAAATTAAAGGGGTCGTGGCATCGTTAAAAGATTATAAAATCAATCCAGGAACCTTTGATGCCATAATATGCTTTTATTGGGTTGATCGGGGCATGGTCGAAAAAATAAAAACTTGGCTTAAACCAGGTGGGGTCTTGATTTATGAAGCTTATACTTTGCGTGAAAAGCAGCGAGACCCAGGCAAACGCTCTGATCCATTAGATGATAACTACCTTCGGGAGGAAGAGCTTCTAAAGTTTTTCCCTGGAATGCGCGTCCTAAAATACCAAGAACCTCTTCATGAAAAAGAGTTTCGCTCAAGTATAATTCTAATGAAAGAGTAGACGCCCTTTTCTCTTCCAAATAGCTCTCTCCATGGCATAATAAAAGATATGCCAAATCTGTTAATCATCTTTATGTTTCTCCTTGCAACTTCTTTTAGTTGGTCGCAGTCTAACGAGAAGAAGCAAGATGAAGATGCTACCGTCTTCTCTGGCAGAATTTCTCGTTTAAATGGTCCTGCAAAGCTAGCAAGGATCAGAACGGATTTTGCCAATATCAAATTCCTCAACCGCAAAGATAGAGTGGAGTTTTGGAATGAAACTTATCCTGAACGCAGATGTATGGCCTTAATTGAGGGGCGAACCAATGATTATTTTTTAATCAGAATTCCCCAGTATGATACTTGCATTAGAAAAGTCCATTTCACCAGCGGTACATATTTGCACTTTGAAAGTCCCGATCTCGAAAACTCTATAAAAATTGCAAAAGAGCTGATCGAAATACTTTTAAAAAAACGCCTTGCTATGAACGCCAAAAAAACAAGACATCAACGTGAACTTGATGGGTACGTGGAAAAAGTGGATGTTGTAAATAAGCGTTACGAGATTCTTAGGCAGAAACTTGAAATTGAATGGCAAAAAGAATTAGCTTCAGTTGAGGAAGATAAAGCTGTCTCTTTTACGGAATTTAAAAACTCCGAAGCCCGCGTTAATGAAATTGATACAAAAGTTGAAACGTACAGAGTTGAAGACCATAATCTTAAACTTGATAGATGGTCACTTGATCCAGCACTCTATATTCGAAAATAATTTAAGGAGTCTATATGTTCTCTGCAAGCATGAAGCTTGTTTCTATTGTGGTTCTACTTATTCTTGTTTCTTGTCAGGACAAGAGCCAGAAGTCTAACAAAACGATATATTATAATATCGGTGGAGAACCTAGTACCTTAAGTCCACTATCTTCAACCGATGGGTATTCAAGCTCTGTTCATGCCTATGTTTTTGAAGCTCTCCTTGATCGTGACCCGGAAACTTATGAGTGGAAACCATCAATGGCGACGGAATGGAAAGTTTCGGACGATAAACGGACTTTTGAATTTAAACTTCGCGAAGGGGTTAAGTGGCACGACGGTACTGATTTTACAGCTGAAGACGTTAAGTATTCATATGATGTTATATTTACTGATGACTACAAAGCCGTTCAGGCACGTTCTTATTATGAAGCAATTAAAGAAGTTCAAATTGTTGATAAGTTCAGAGTTAAATTTATTCTTAAAGATGATTACTTTGGAAATTTTGAAGTTTGTGCAGGGATGACGTTACTTCCTAAACATTTTTACTCAAATCCAGATAACAAAAAAGATTTCGGCAAAAAGTTAGTTGGCACTGGTGCATACATCTTCACAAAGTATGATAAAGGTCAAAAAATTATTCTCGTTAAAAACCCTACATGGTGGGGAAATACAGATGAAGGCCAAAAAGGGCAGAACACCATTCCTAAAGTCGTTTTACGATTTTCATCAGAAGAGAATGTTACGCTTGAGCTTTTAAAAAAGGGCGACATCGATTTCATGGGTCTCCAAGCTGATGGGTTTATGAAAAAAACTGTTGGTAAAATCTGGGATGAAAAAATAATTAAGGTTAAAACCGAAAATAAAACTCCTAAGGGATACAACTTCATTGGCTTTAACTTCAAAAACCCTGTTTTGAAAGACCTGCAAGTTCGTAAAGCTTTAAGTATGCTTTTTAACCGTCCCTTAATGCAGGATAAGTTTGAGTATAATTTATCTGATCCTGCGACTGGACCCATTTATATCCAGTCGGACTATGCTAACCATGATGTGAAAGCAGTTCCCTATGATCCACAAGCAGCTTTGAAAATTCTGAAAGATTCAGGTTGGATAGATTCAGATAAAAATGGAATCTTGGATAAAGTCATCGGTGGCAAAAAAATTGACCTCTCTTTTACGATTCTTGAACCCACTGAAATGATGATGAAGTATTTAACCGTTTTCAAGGAAGATGCATCTAAGGCCGGCGTCGAAATTAATATCAAGAACGTTGAGTGGAACTCATTTGTAAAGCTAATCGAAGAAAGGAACTTTGATGCCGTTCGCTTGGCCTGGGGTGGGGGAACTGTCGACCTAGACCTCAAGCAAATTTGGCATACCAGTTCAATTAGTGGAGCAGGCTCTAATTTTATTAGTTACTCGAATAAAGAAGTTGATCGTTTGATTGATCAATATAGAAAAATTTATGAAAAAAAGGATCGTATTCCATTGCTGCAAAAAGCACATGCTATTATCGCATCTGAGTACCCATATATTTTCTTTTTTAATAAAAGTTACTCCTTATATGCCACTACTAAGAGAGTAGTTAAACCTAAGGATACTTTTCAGTATAGTCTTGGCCAACAATACTGGTCATTAAAGTAACATGTTAAAATACTTCCTACGTCGTCTAGCTATTTTGATACCAACCCTAATAGGGGTTACAATAGTTGTATTTGCTATTATTAATATGGCCCCTGGCGGTCCAATAGAGCAAAGAATTCAGCAGATGCGTTTTAGTGGAGGAGATGGTTCCGGGGCTCCTGCCAACTCAACTAATCGTGGTTCAACTCAAGGAGTTTCAAATGAAATCATGGAAGCTCTCAAAAAGCAGTACGGATTTGATAAACCTGTGCACGAGCGATACTTCCTGTGGATAAAAAATATTGCGACTCTCAATTTCGGTGACAGTTTTACCTATGAAGAGCCGGTCCTTGATGTCATCGTGAGCAAGTTTCCTGTTTCTCTACAATTTGGAATTATCTCTTTATTTTTAAGCTATTTAATTTCAATACCACTCGGAATCTTGAAGGCGATTAGGCATGGCAGCTTTTTTGATGTCTCCTCAAGTTTCGTTCTCTTTGTTTTTTACTCTATTCCCTCTTTCATGCTCGCGATTCTTCTTATTGTGGTTTTTTCAGGAGGAAGCTTCCTGGAGATATTTCCTATTGGGGGAATACAGTCTGAAATGTTTGACGATCTAAGTGGTTGGGGACAATTTATGGATCGTGTATATCACTTCACTCTACCACTAGTGTGCTACACGATAGGTTCCTTTACGAGCTTAACAATTCTTATGAAAAATTCACTGATTGAAGAAATTAAAAAGGACTACATCCGAACAGCTCGTGCAAAGGGTGTTAGTGAAAAAGTTGTCTATATGAAGCATGCTTTACGCAATGCCTTGATTCCAATAGTCACTGGCCTCGGTGGATTTCTGTCTGTTTTCTTCGCAGGATCACTATTACTTGAAACAATTTTTCAATTAGATGGCATTGGTCTTTTAAGTTATAAAAGCGTTCTGTCTCGTGATTATAACGTTATTATGGGACTCGTTTTTATTCAAAGTGCCTTGTTCTTACTAGGTAATATTATTTCAGATTTTGCTTATGTTCTAGTTGATCCAAGGATAGATTTCACATGATTGAAAAACTAATCCAGAACGACGACACGCTAAAAAAATGGAGAAGATTCAAGTCTCGAAAACTTGCAGTCATCTCATGTTGGATGATTGGTATTGCCTGTGTCATGAGTTTTTCAGCAGAATTCTGGGCCAATAGTCGTCCCTTAATTTTAAAGTACAATAATCAATATTTTTACCCCATCTTAAAAGATTATCATCCAAGTCTTTTCGGTGATGAGCATACCTTAGTAACAAATTATCGCGCTTTGGAAATTGAAGATGAAAGGGGCGATTTTGTTATTTGGCCTCTTGTTAAATGGAATCCATATGAATCTAATAAACTGGTTGAATCTTACCCATCAGAGCCTTCGGTGGATAATTGGATGGGAACCGATGACCGGGGTAGGGATATACTTACGCGCCTTCTTTATGGGCTTCGCTACTCGATCAGTTTTGCTTTTATGGTTTGGATTATTACTTTCGTTGTGGGAACCGTCTTAGGTGGCTTGATGGGCTATTTTGGAGGTCGGTTGGATTTTTGGGGCCAGCGCGTGGTAGAAGTTCTCTCCACTGTGCCTCAGTTCTTTTTGCTTATTATCATTATCTCGATTTTCAAACCCACCCTTGTCCTTCTTGTTTTTCTTTCCAGTATTTTTGGCTGGATCAGCATCAGTTATTATGTTCGCGGTGAATATTTAAAAAACCGTAAAAAAGAATTTATAGAGGCCGCTCGTGCTTTGGGTGCGGGACATACGCGGATTTTTTTCAAGCACCTACTGCCCAATTCTTTATCGCCGATTATTACTTTCTCCCCTTTTGTTATTGCAGGCAATATCACCTCTCTTGCGAGCTTGGATTATCTTGGATTCGGTCTTGCCCCTCCCACTCCGAGCTGGGGAGAGTTATTGAATCAGGCCCAGAAACACTTCACTGAAGGGTGGTGGCTTGCAGTATATCCATCACTTGCGCTCTTTTTAACCCTTACGATGTTATCTCTCATCGGTGAAGGGGTGAGAGACGCCATGGATCCTAAAGATTAAGCTTCTTATTCCGATAAGAAAGCTATGGTATTCAAATGCCTTTTGCTTTTCCTATTTGTTATCTCTTTTCCCGCGCTCGCTAAAGTCAGCGACGAATGTGAATCTGCGCTTAAAACTTTATTTGCAGAAAATGTTTCAAAGGATCAGGCTTCAAATTTTTTAAAAGTTCAGGGAGATCTGACTTTGCACAGAATGGCATGGGCCTATCTTAAAGCTCAGAAGGGTGATCAAGGCAATAAGCTTGAAAATATCGAAAGAACGATTCTGACACTTTTGGATGAAAAATATACTGCAACTGATCCGGCCTTTAAAAAGGCCCGAGATTTGTTTGAAGCTCAACCGCTTAGTCGTACTGCACTTGCTGAAATTGGTCCCTATCTCAAGGATGTCCTATCTAAAGAATTCGGCCAAGAGTCTCAAGCGTTCATTTTAAATGCATCGGATTTAAAACTTTTGCATGCTTTATCAAAGTTCGAAAGAAGTTCTGCCCAAAATGGCAAATTCGATTCACGTATGCTTGCAAAAAAATCCCCACAAGGTATATTGAATTTTTCTAAGCTCATAAATTCTTCTTACAAGATATCCACCACAGATACTGAAAACGCTTTGAATGTTGAAGTGAAACTTCAGGGTCTTGAAAAAACTATTGGTAACCTCCAAAAGAAAATTAATGTATTCATTAAGACACTCGATCTTCCTAACCAGTGCAAAACGGATGATGTATGTGAAGAAGATAGCATGGTCGACTTTTTTCTTCAAAATGAGCAGATCCAAAATATTTTCTGGGATAGCCTCTCAGATAAGTTGGAGAGTGATGATATTCTTTTAAATAATCTTACCTACGGGAAAATTTGGATAGGAACTGGCCCGGTCTCATCTAAGGTTTCTGAAAAGGGCAAGATCCCCAATGTCCAATACACAACAACTGTCATTGATGAAAAAGTAAAAGTAACCAAAACCTCACCTGTTAAAAATTATTACTCTAATAGTTCTGGCTATTATGTTGAGGACCCTATTGGAATTATTATAAAAGATGATCCAAAAAGGAATTCAGCTTCTTGGAAGAGCTTCGACCCAGATTTCCTAGGGAAAATGTCTGATGCTATAATTAATGACGACAAAGTTTTCGAAATAAAGGGTAAGCTTTACAGCCGAAAAACTGGAAAAAGTCTTTCGTTTGAAGAAGCCGTAAAACTACTTCCTCCCAAAAAAGCAATGGAGTTTAAAGCTTCTCTAAAATCAAAAAATCCAAGTTTTGTTTCAAAACAAATAGCTTCAATGGTAAATGGGAATAAAACTTTTATTTATGGATCTGGTCTCTACGGGACGGATGGAAAAGCTTTGAGTCCAGAACTTATTATTGCTCAAGAGATGAGTCGGAAAACTGATGCAAATTATACGGCTTCTCGTTATAAAGGAATGAATCAACTCTATTTGATCGCTCGCGCTGAAGGCTTGAAAAATAATAAGCCACACTTTAAGGTTAATAACCAAGTTTATGATTCGTTAACTGGCCGTAATTTATCTTCCCCCTTCAGAAGTATTGCTTCAACCGAAGATGTAAAAATCAATAAAGAAAGACGTGTTCAGTATCAAAACTTTTCAGATAAAGAAACGATCATCAATTTTCACTTGGATAATCCAAGGAAAGATGGATGCCAGCATTATGCAATTGTAGATAAGAAGAACGCAGAGATATCCGTCTATACCCTTTCTGGAATAAAAGTGTTTAATAAAGAAGTTCTCATTGGGGTAAAATCCTCCGACGAGAAGACCCGGTGGACTGAATATGACGACAGAAATCACCAGGGAAGTTACACGACAGGGGCCGGAGCCTTCACCATCGCCAAGCCCAAAACGGGCGATTATTATTCTAAGGTCTACAGCAATAATATTCTTCAGGTTGAAGGTCAGCAAGTTTTTGCTGTACATCAGGTTCCTAATGATTTGGGTCAGAGGTATAAAGCATTTGGCACTGGAAACCCTGAAGATAGGAGGGTTTCTCAGGGTTGCGTAAATATGAAGAAAAGTGATTTTCTTGTAGTTACTCATTGGATGAAACCAACATGCAAAATGTATGTCCTACCCGAAGAGAAAAATAATAAATTTGTAGTTAAAGATGGAAAACTGGAATTAATTTCAACTACGGCAGTAGTAAATAGTAGTAACTACAATTATTCTAAAAATGGAATAACTTATAAGGCCATTAATATCATCATAAACGATTCAGCTGGTAAAACGGAAGATTCAATTCCGTTCGTAAAAGCCTTAGAAAATGAAAAATCTAAACTCATGAAGATTTTCAATCTCAATAACGATGATTATAATGATTTAGCTGCGATCGCTTACGGAATAATGGGTAATGAGTCAGACTTTGGTAAAAGTAAAAAATACTGGATCAAGGAACATGATCAGGGGGATGTTGTTCTACTTAAGGCGGCTAAACGACTTCTGAATGGCGATAACCCCTTCCACAGCTCTGTTCTAAATACTTCCCGGGGATTCACGCAAATTAAAGATCTTCCTGACGGTGAATGGAGAAAACAGTATCCAGAAATTAATAAGAATACTTTGGGTGATCCAAAAAACTCTGCGATATCGACAATCGCCTATCTCGCAGGTGCTGTGAAAATTTTGAAAAAAATTGCATCCGAAAATGCGAAAGACTCAAAGAAAGTTAAGATCACTAAAGAGAATCTAGTGGATTATCTGGGGTACATTTATCAAGGCCGTAAAGGTGCTCTTTTATCCGCCAAAGAGCCTGCTAATGCTGATTTCAATACTTACGTACAAAAACTTAGAAAAAATATGAGTTATATCGAAATTGCTCAAAAAATTGAATAGTCATTTAATCAATGTTATATAACTTTCATTGAGGTAAATTATGAAAGACACGGCCCTTCGTATTGCTGGTTTTAAAGATTCCATTTTTGGAGTGATCTCGCGTCTTGCAAGAGAAAATAATGCTGTTAATTTAGGTCAGGGCTTTCCTGATTTTGATGGACCAAACTGGCTCAAGGACATTGCCTATAAAAAAATGCAAGAGGGTCACAACCAATATGCGCCTTTCACTGGTACGCCTAATCTTCGTCAGGAAATTTCTAACTATTATAAATCTTTTTATTCTTTAAATTATAATCCGGAATCCGAAATCACTGTTACAGTTGGCGCCACAGAAGCTATTTATCTTGTAATCACTGCTCTTATTAATCCTGGAGATGAGGTTATTGTCCTGGAGCCATTTTATGATTCTTATGTGGCATCGATTAAGATGGCCGGAGGAATCCCGGTTGCTGTTACTATGCACGCACCGGACTTTAATATAGATCAGAAAGAACTGGAAGCAGCTGTTACACCAAAAACAAAATTACTCATTCTCAACAACCCTCATAATCCAACGGGAAAGGTTTGGAGTAAAGAGGAACTGCTAGCTGTTTCAAATGTGGCGATAAAGAATGATCTGTATCTTCTTTCAGATGAAGTTTATGAATTTCTTGTCTTTGATGGAATTAAACATCTTCCCACAGCAACTCTTGATGGAATGATGGAAAGAACGATTACCGTATCGAGCGCTGGAAAAACATTTGGCCTAACTGGCTGGAAAATTGGTTGGATTTGTGCCAATCCCAAAGTCACAAATGCCTGTCGTCTGGTTCATCAATATGTGACTTTTTCAGTTTCAACACCTATGCAAGAAGCAGTTGCTGAAGGACTGAAGCAATTGCCCGAATATTTACCGGGATTTGTTACGCTCTATAAAGAAAAGCGTGATTGGTTTTATCAGGAAATGAAGCAGCTCGGGTTTGAATTCAAGATCCCTATGGGGACGTACTTCATGATGGTTCCAATAAGTAAACATACCAATCTTAAAGACGTTGATTATGCGTTAAAGCTTATTACGGAGAAAAAAGTAGCAACCGTTCCTCCCTCGGCATTTTATTTAAAATCTACCGAGGGAGAAAAATATCTAAGATTTTGTTTTGCAAAGAAAGAGGAAACTCTGCAGAGTGCAATTAAAAATTTAAAGGGCCTTTAGCTTAACTTTTGCAGAAAAAGTCTTACCGTCACGGCGATAGCTAACATCAACCAAGTCGCCGATCTTCTTTTTATCAATGACTTGGTATATATCATCTAGATTATTAACCGGCTGACCATCAACGCTCAAAAGAACATCGCCAATATAAATTCTTCCATACTGATCTTGGGTCATTCCTTTCAGTCCGGCCTCGGCGGCGCCACCTTTTTCATCAACGTAGGAAATAATTATTCCCTTCGACGACTGGATCATTCTCCGTTTCATGGAATCAGGTACGATTCCAATCCCAAGTCCCGGACGAATAATTTTCCCGTGCTTTATTAGTTGGGGAACCACCATTTTTATTGTATCAACCGGCACCGCAAAACCAAGACCTGCACTTGAGCCACTTGTTGAAAATATAACTGTATTCATTCCAATTAGATTTGATGACGAATTTAACAGTGGTCCTCCCGAGTTACCCATATTGATGGCAGCATCCGTTTGAATCATGTCATTAATCTTTACTCCACCAATTCCATCAATTTTTCTTCCAAGGGCCGAGATCACACCCGTTGAAAGGGAATAATCAAGTCCAAAAGGAGAACCAATAGCGAAAGCATATTGTCCAACCTGGAGATCCTTTGAGGAACCTATGGAAACAGGAACCAGCTTTGCTGGTTTTTCATCAAGCTTTAAAACAGCAATATCCTTATCAGGTGCCGTACCGACGAGAGTTGCTTTGTACTGCTTAGGATCATTATTAAAGGTGACGATAAAAGAGGTGCCACCTTGTACTACGTGAAAATTTGTAACAATATGGCCATCCTCATTCCAAACGAATCCTGACCCGGCCCCTTGAGGAACTTCTATTTCCCCATAATTGAAGGTTCTGGCCAATTTCATATTGGAGACGTTAACTGTTGAGGGAACAACTTTTCGGTAAATTTCGATGGTTTTAGTTTCTACAGACAGAAGGTCCGCCGCCGAACTTGATACAGAAAACAAAATCAGACAAAATAACAGAACTGACTTCATAATAACTCCTTTCTTTGACTGAATTTATCTAGGTAAGTATAATGTTTTTAGATAAATCACCCAAGAGGAAACTAAATGACAAGAGTCAGCAATTCACCGGAAATAAAGTACTTCAATCGTATGACCGGAAAGAACGAAGTTGAGAAGGTTTATGGGGATTCATTTATAAAGTTTCTATACTGCTCTGAGGCAGGAAAAAAACTTGGTGGCATTTTCACTAATAAGATATTCAGTAAGACTTATGGTGCCTTTCAGGACCTTCCCTCGAGTCATCGTAAAGTAAAACCATTCATTGAGAAGTTCAATATCCCAATTCAAGATTATGAGCCCGGTTCAAGACCTTCACTTGATTCAAGTGATTCCTACAGATCATTCAACGAATTTTTTATTCGTAAATTTAAACTTGGAAAGCGCTCATTTGTTTCAGAAGCTAATCGAATGGCCGCTTTTGCAGAGGCCCGCTATGTCGGGTTTGATTCAGTTGATGAAAAGAGTGTCTACCCAGTAAAGGGTCAATATCTCAAAGCAAAAGATTTAATTGGTAACGATCAAATCGCAAAAATATTTGAAGGCGGACCACTTCTCATCGCTCGTCTATGTCCTGTTGATTACCATCGCTATCATTACCCTGATAATGGAAAAGTTGTTGAACACTATCCCATTTCAGGTGCGTTCGATTCTGTTAATCCTTTAGCATTAAAAGAAAAAAATCAAATTTTTATCAAGAATGAGAGGCATATTTCGATTCTTCAAACTGAAAACTTTGGTCGTCTTGCGTATATCGAAGTGGGAGCTATTTGCGTTGGTAAAATAGTTCAAACTCACCGTTGGAATAAACCTTTCCTCAGAGGCGAAGAGAAGGGCTATTTTCTTTTCGGTGGCTCAACCGTCATTTTGATGGGGGAAAAGGGTCTCTGGAAACCTTCAAATGATATTATTCAAAATACAAAAAATGGAATTGAAACGTACTTGCATCTTGGACAGGAAGTCGCAACTAAAGTGTAATCGTGCATACAATTGGAAAATGATCAGTTGGATAGGCCTCACCATCTACTGACTTATCCATAATACAACTTTTTACTTTTAAACGTGGATCAGTCAAAATCCAATCAATACGTGAGCCGTTTTGCATTTCACCTTTAAAAGCATGATGAGAAGTTTCTTCTTTCGAATTAAATAATTTCCAAGCATCAGTTAAGTGGAACTCGTTAGTAAGTAATTCCCGGACCTTACTCTCTGGACTGTCATTAAAATCACCCATGATCACTAAAAATGAATTTGGATCCCATATCTTTTGAATCTGCTGAACAAGTACCTCAACTTGACCTTCACGAGTCAGGCTTTTCATGTGATCAAGATGGGTGTCAATAAGCATAAATTTCTGATCAGAATTCTTCACTTGCACTTCACACCAAGTCATCAACCTCGGGAAAGTACTTCCAAAAGAAATACTGCCCGCAACATCGGGAGTTTCGGATAGCCAGTTGTCTCCACTTCGAAGATGTTCAAACTGACCTTGTTTCAAGAAGATTGTAGGATACATCCGCTCACCAATCCACGAGCGATGGTAATCCGAAAGATCATAGTCATTAAGTAGGACTTTCAATTCATTTAGTTGGTGGAATCGGCCTTCCTGAGTAGCAATAATAGAAGGCCCGTATTTTAAGAGAGTTTTAGTAAGAAAATCCCGCCGATACTGCCACGAGTTCAGTCCATCAGCGGGGTTATCAAATCGAATATTACAAGTTATGAGGCATAGATCCATTTCAATATTATAAGCTTCTTATTAAATCTTCTCAACTAAGGCTTCTATATTAAGAACAATTTTATTTTCCTGATTTACTAATTCTACCTTATTGCTCTTGCCACATTGATTTTGAAATAGTCCAACTTCCTGATAGGTTGAAAGAGGTAATTTGTCTAAGGACAAATCAATGTTCTGATCATTGCTGTCGATTTTTATCTGAAGCATAGAATCAGTCCAGCTCATCTTTGCCCGATTATTCATATTGGCGTTATTTGTGGATAATAAAATTTCATTAGCAAGTTCTTTAAACAGTATGTCACTTTCAGTTTCAACTTTGTCACGATAGTAAAGCTTGCAACGAACATCTACCGTTTGTCTTCGCATATTAGAAAGTTCTGTTCGAACATTAAATATATTAATGGTTTTACTACCTGAAATGTTTAGAATGACCTTCGCTTCATTATGTTTATTTATTTGAATTGATCTAGAAACCCCATTTTCTCTTTTTAGTATGAAACTTCTTTTTTCAAAACCTTTGAGGTATGAATTATAAAGCTCTTTCTCATTGGCAAAAACCATTATTTTAGAGTCTTGCAAGTTTCTTACCCACCAATTTTTTTCCTCGCTCAGAGTTTTATAAAGTATATCTTTAGCATTAAAAGTTTTGAATTCTTTAGTATAGAGCGCAATAAATTTCTCGATAGGGAATTCATGCGATACATGGAAAACCTTGGCATCATTACCATCGTAAAGAAAAATCTTATAAGTTTTTTCTTCATAACTAAAATGGGTCCTATTATTCTTAATTTTTTCTAAAGCTAGGTGAGATTCATTTTTCAATAATAATTGTAATTGTTTTTTTCCAACCTTTAACGGTTGCCCATTAACCCAACGGCCCATATCAATAGTTATATTATTTTCAATATATTTTATGGAAGAAAAATCTTTTTCATCGGCATCAATATTAAGCTCTATGTTGTAATATTCATCTGCGAGATCCATCATTTTAGGAGTTGTAAGATGAAGCACTAGATAATTGGAAGTGTATTTCCAAGAGCTAGAAGCCTTCTCATGTTGAGTTAAAAGTCTTTTACTTACTTCGGCAAGATTAATGTCACTAGAGATACCATAGGAATTGAATTCTTTATCTTGGGTACCATCATCAAATGTAAGAGAGCCATTAACTTTAACTTCTTCAGTAATGTCAGCTATAAATTTTTTTTGATCGATTGTATTTGCTCTACCATCCCCATCGCTGTCTCGATAATCTTGCACACCTGGCTGCTCATGTTTTCCACAAGAGACTATTAGAAGTATAATGAATAAGTATTTCATATTATTTTCCCGTCACAATTTGTGTAATAATTTTATCAACGTTTCCCATCCCCCAAAATACTACTTTACGGTCTTTAACTGCTACAGAAGCATGGGCTTTTTTATGAGCATCTGCCAAAAATGATTCAAGGTTTGAAAGCATGGCAACGAAAATCTTTTCGTCCCGTGAGTCCATGGCGATCTTTTGTAATCGGAAGACATGGTCTCCCTTTAGATCAACGACAGCTTCCATTAATTCAACATATTCGGCTTCTTTTGCTTCTTTTCCATTTATTTCTTCAATAATGAGAGGAGAAAGTGATTCAGATATTCTGTATTTTATTCCATCAGTCTTAACTAATCCGCGAATAATAAGCGCCTGAATAATATTGTAACAAACATTTTCGTTGAGACCTGATTGTTTTTGGATCTCTTCATAAACTAAAACACCTTTTCCGATGCTTTCTAAAATAATTCTTTCAAGTGATGACAAACCTTTCATAAATGCTCCTTAAGCGATAATCGCTGATTCATAATTTGGTTGAATGTAAAATCTACCGAAAGTTCGTGCTGAAACTTTTCTTGCAATGTATTCAGCAACTTTTGCAAGTTCATCATTGGTTAATATTGTTGAAGCTTGTTCCACAACCGTGGTCAACTTTTCAAAGCTTGGGTTCTCTGCAATTTTTGCGTTGATTTCTTTTTGGAAGGCCTCGAGCTCTCCGACCTTCATGAGCTTCCCATTGAAGAGTCGGAAAACGCGGGTGATTTGAATGCCCGTGCGGGCAGAAATTTCGCGAAGTGGTTGATTGGGGAATAGTTGGCGGTAACGCTGAAGAGTTTTTTGTTGCAAGGTCATTTGTGGCTCCTGTTTAAGTTCAGTTGCCGACCTTAATGCATGCGCTATGCCAAGTTAGAAAGTGAGTTTGTGATCTTGAAGAATACGGTAGAAAGCTGAGCTGGAGATTTTAAGTTCTTTAATACAGGCAGTGATTTTTCCTTTATTTCTCTTCATCGACTCTTCGACGGCCCGTTTTTCTAAATTTGTTATGTATGATCTAAGACCATGATTTTGAACGTAATCTTCCCAGCCTTCGACCTTCGGAATAGTCATCTGACCTTGAGTGATAATTGTTTTCTTAACCAGATTGAGATCAACTGTACCTGATAAGCTTTGCGAGAAACGCTCACAAACCTTTGATAATTCTCGGATGTTACCAGGCCATGAGTATTTTTTCATGGCCTCTATAGCTTCTGTTTTTATGACGAATCTTCGTGATGATTTCTTTTGAAAAAACTTAACTAGTAACTCCACATCGTCAGGTCTCTCTGCGAGAGATTTTAAATGAAAATGAAATCCACTCAACCTGAAGTATAAATCTTCTCTGAATTCTTTTCTCTGAACTTTCTCGAGAATACCCTCACAAGTGGCGGATATAAGAGTGAAGTCACTTCTGATTGGAGTTGATGAACCCACTGGGTAAAAAGTCTTCTCATCTAGTGCTTTTAATAATTTTTGCTGCATAGACAGAGGCATGGTTGCAACTTCGTCTAAAAACAAGGTCCCACCATTTGCTAGTTTAAGTTTTCCATCTTTCTTGTGATCCGCCCCGGTAAATGCGCCTTTTTCATGGCCAAAAAGCTCTGATTCTAAAAGCGTTTCAGAAATTTCGGAGCAGTTTAAATGGACAAGCGGAGCATCTGGATGAGTGATATCGTGAATTAGCTTTCCAAGAAGACTTTTTCCAGTTCCAGTAGCGCCTGAAATGAACAGGTTTTGATTTTTTAAGTTGATCTCACAGAGACGTCTAAGCTCTTGAATTGTTTCTGTATCTTGAGTGATAAACTCCTCACTTAGAAATTTCTCAAAACGAGCGCTTTTAGTCTGTAAGAACTTATGGATGTAGACGGGGAGCTGATCACGTAATTTGAACTTAGAAAGGTAGTGAGAAGCGCCCAAAGCATAGGCCTTCTCAATTACGTCTTCATGCTCATAAGAGCTAACTACAATGCAATGGGAGCCCTTTCTAATAATCGTAGGGATGATATCGACTCCGGAACCATCACCCAGTTCAATATCGGTGATAACGATGTCATAGAAGTTGTCTTTGAGTTTAACAAAAGCTGTTTCGGTATCAGCTGCTTCGTCCAGAATACCAAATGGCCCAAGTATTTCCCGTAGGTTAAGACGGGCATACTTATCATCTTCAATTATTAGAATACTAAGATTGGATTTCATGTTCCCATAGGTTTAATCTAGATTTATTCGGATATCAAACACTGGATTCCGAATCCGAATATTTTACAGTGTTTTACAACCGATTGGACCTATATGCGTATCATTTTAAGCAAAAGTACCAAAGAGGCAGTTGATACTGTTACAACTATAGTTCTAGATAAGCTCACTTCTCATCCTTCTTTAGTTTTGGGTTTAGCTACTGGCAGAACAATGGAACCGGTTTACGAAGAGCTGGTATCCAAGGTTAAGAAGAATTCATTCAAGACAGATGAAGCATTCTTTTTCATGCTTGATGAATATATTGGTATTGATGAGAACCATCCCTCAAGTTTTAAAAGTTACATCAAGAAGCGGTTAATGCTTCCTCTGAATTTATTAGAATCACAATTCGCCTTTCCACCCAC
>JBILYY010000170.1:0-6575 GCA_044377495.1 Bacteriovoracaceae bacterium
AGGAAATGATTTTTCATAATCAGAGAAAAAGTTCTCTACTTCACTGGTATTCGCAACGTTAAATTTTTTAAGAATTAATTTATCGCCGTATATGGAATGCTTCTCTTTAAAGGCATTTGCTGCTTCCTCATTTCCTGCGTAGGTGGCAATAACATTAGCACCTGCCTTTAAAAAGCTTTCAGTTATTCCTGCACCGATACCACGAGTTCCACCAGTAACGATGACATGTTGAGATTCAAAATTATACATTCTGAGTTCCTAGGTAAGATTCTATTGTATTTGATTGGATAGCACCGTAGTTTGCGGCCCCAAGCCAGCCAGACATGATGATACCTACAGAGCCCGCATGAAACAGACCCGGTAGGGCCTTATGAAGATTCATTGATATGTCTAAACCTTCAAATTTTGTTCCAAAGGACGAACCCTTTGGATGAAGTGTATAGCGTTCAACTGTAAGGGGAGTTGCTGCTTCGACAATTTCTAATTGTTCACGAATGTTTGGCAAAAATGCTTCCAGGCCTTTAAGCGTGTCTTCGATCATGATTTCTTTTTCTTTCTCATAGTCTTCAGAAGAAAGATTCTTCCAATCGTCATAATGACAATTTGTACTTGAAACGATGGCCACTCTTGCGTCTGGGTCTTGTGGGCGAGTTTCTTTTGGGTAGTAGACAGAGAATGTTCGTGAGCTGACTTTAAGGTCTAAAAGTCTTGCCGGGTCATAGACCGGATAACTAGAAGTAAAAATTAAGTCCCCAATATGAGGTATGTTAGCGCCTTTTTTTAGGCCCATGTAGACTTGGCAACTTGAAGAGTTAAGTCTTACTGCTTTAGTCTTTTCAATAAATTCTGAAGGAAAAAATTCTTCCCCCACCAAATTAAGAACGGTGGTACGTATATTGGCATTTGAAAGAATCGCTTTGGCAGATACTTTCTTTCCACTCAAAAGGATCCCGACAGTCTTTCCATTTTCCACTAAAATTTTGTCAACTTTGGTTTGAAGCTTAATATCAACATTATTTTTAAGAAGTTCATCTTTCATTTTGCCGATGATCAGATCAGTTCCACCTTTGAAAGTGTATACGCCCTTACTCATGAAATTTGAAAAGACTATCCCATAGGTAATGGCCGGGTCATCGAGAGTTGAGCCGTTTGCGTAGGTAATCGGTTCCATCAAGAATCTGGTGACATCATTTCTTCCAGGAAAGAATTTTTCAAATAGTTCTCGGTTTGAAACATGAGAATTATCATAAAAATTCATTGTAGCTAGATATTCAAAAAATGCAGATACTGTCTCCTGAGGTATGCCAAACTGAGTCTTAAGTACATTTGTGTAGTGTTCTTTTGTAAAGTCAGTTTGAACCTGAAACTGAGGATTAACAAAGCGAACGTCTTTCAGTTGTACGATTGAGTCAGCTAGCTCCTTATTCCAATATTTACGACAGGTTTTGATCATGCCCACTGGAAAACCATGAAGAGAAATGTCAAAGACGTGCTCACGATCATTTCTAAAAAACCAAGTTGCAAAGCCACCCATCTTATTGTGCGATTCCAAAAGAAGTACCTTGTGACCGTTGCGGCCCAGTATGTTGGCGGCGGTCATTCCGGCAAGACCAGAACCGATGATGATGACATCATAGTCTTTGGTAATTTCATCACGAATCTTATACAGCATTTACTTAGTCCGCGTTGCGTTATTTTATCTTGTTTTGAGTCTGAAAACATTAGACGAATATGTCGAAAAAGTCATGGAATCCGTTACAATAAAAGAAATGTCTAAGCTGTAAAAGGTGTGTTTTATGAATTTCATAGCTCATATTAAAAAAACTCTGGGGTTGGATTATCGATCGTTGGCGCTTTATCGATGCCTAATAGGGTTTATTGTCATTGCCGACGTTGTTTATCGACTGCCAGATTTAATAAATTTTTACACTGATATTGGCCTGGTTCCTCGAAGCATATTTGTTTCTGAGATGAGCATGCCTTGGTCACTATCTTTTCACTTGGCCAATGGTTCTACCAATTTTGCTATTGTGATGTTTGCCATTCATTTTATCTTTGGCCTGATGCTCGTTTTTGGTTATAAGTCCCGTTGGGCAATGATTGGTGCCTATATTATGACGGTTTCGGTTCATAACAGGAACTGGTTGGTCAATAATGGTGGGGATGATATTTTAAGGGCGATACTTTTTATTTCTATTTTCCTTCCTCTTAATAAATGTTTTTCACTTGATTCTGCCTTAAGAAAAGACAAGGAACCATTAGATGAAGTTCACGTTTCAACCTGGGGCTGGATGTATTTTCTCCAGGTTTTTGTTATTTACTATGTTAGTTATATTTTAAAAGATCATGCTATTTGGCGAACTGATTATACGGCGTTTTTCTTTTCTTCTCGATTAGATATTTTTGCAACTGGCTTTGGTGTTTGGACAAGAAATTTTCCCACATTTCAAAAAATGATAACCGTGTTTACCATTTACCTCGAATTCCTCGGTCCACTCATATTAGTCTTTGCCTTTGCTTTTGGTAGGTTTTGGTGGGTTGCAAGGTTGGCCGTTGTTGCGGTGTTTTTGGGACTACATCTGGGAATAATTTCAACCATGAAAATAGGAGTCTTTCCTTGGACCTGCCTTGTCATGTGGCTTATTTTTCTTCCGACACCTTTTTGGGACAAATTGACACAAATATATCGGTCTCGGAATTTTGGAAAACTAACCATCTACTTTGATGGCGAATGTCGTTTTTGTGAGAAAGCAGTCCTTATTTTACGAGAGTTTTTTTTACTTTCAGAAGTCTCCATTGTCGAAGCCCAGACCGTTTCTAGCATTCAGAAAGTTATGCTCAAAGAAAACTCTTGGGTTGTCGTAAATCATGATGGAACCCGTTTTTTTCATTTCTCGGCCATGCTAGAAGTCATGCGGCATTCACCCCTTTTAAAGTGGCTTGTTCCATTGTTTAGTCTACCTGTTTTCTTTACTCCCTTTGATGGGATCTATAAATGGATTGCATCACATAGACAATTAATGGGCCGCTATTCCCAGTACCTTGAATTTAAAACTGAAAAAAAAGAAATTGGCTGGATCCATTGGATTTATCAGATTGCAGGCGCGTTCATGTTTGTGACCTTGTTTATGTGGAACGTAGCAACTGTTAAAAAATGGAATATACAGGCACCCTATTTACAGAATATCGCTCGCTGGCTCCATCTTTATCAAGAGTGGAACATGTTTGCGCCTTTTCCTAAAATGGATAATATTTGGGTCGAAATTCCTGCAGTCTTAAGTGATGGCTCTGAAATTGAGCTTCTTACAGGCGATAGGGATATATTTAGTGTTAAGGATCAAAAATTTTTCCGAATAATACCAAACGAACATTGGAGAAAGTTCTATCTCAATCTGTCTGAACGAACTGACTATGCCCGGTATTACGGTGGCTACTTATGTCGTGAGTGGAATGAGAGAAATATCTCTTGGGTAAAAGACGCTCAACTGACTAAATTTGAAATTATCGTTTATTCTCAACCAAATTTGCCTAATGGTGAAAAAGGTGGGATCGCTCGCAAACTTTCATGGAAGCATTGGTGCTTTGATGTTGATTATAAAAAAGAGTCCAAGAAAAAATGATCCTGCGTGAAATGAATGATGCAGATCAGTCCGCATTTGAGAATTTTTTAAGTGATTGGGATGGCGCCTTGGCCCACAGTTTGCTTTATGAATTTTCTGCTGCAGGTAATTTTGGTATTTATCTAAAGACCTTAAAGCATCATGTTGGGTCAAAATCTTTTTTTGCATTTGAAGATGATGTTATCGTGGGCATTGTTTCAATTAGGCATGGCGACAACCACGCGACTACTAACTTTGACGGACACATTGGGTTTGCTGTTGTACCCGAGCATCGTCAAAAAGGATATGCTTCAGAAATGCTCAAGCAATCTCTTCGATATTGTTGGGAATTCGGTTTAAATGAAGTTCTGGTTATATGTGATGAAAGTAATATTATTTCTGCCAGAGTTATAATGAAAAATGGTGGCATCCTTCAAAATATAACTGGGCCTAAAAAGGGCCCGGTAAAAAAAATGCATTTTTTGATATTACCCACCTGATTTTTCTGTCATTTTTGTAATGTCAAAATCAGCCCCAGCAAGTGATGGGTCATTTACATATTTATGACAAATATCCTTTAGACGTTTTGTTGGTTTATCATTTTCCAAAGTTGTGAGAATTTGATTGCAAATGTCATAGGCCTGTGAAAATTCTCTTTTAATAAATAAGCTCCAGGCATTTAAATATAACGAATACATTTCTGGGTTTATGCTCATGGGGTGAAATGCATGCAGGACTTCAAAGATAGCAACTGATGTTGTTTTTCCCTTCACGATGGCCTTGTCTATTGGCCGTACTTTGATTTTTTCTTGATCGATTCGTGCCAGAGTGTATTCTGAAATAAGAATATCACCACCATAATGCTTACAAAGACTTTCCAGACGTGCCCCCAAATTCATATTGTCGCCCAGTGCCGTGTAAGAAAAAATTCGGTCAGACCCCATGTTCCCCACGTTACATTCACCTGAGTTTAGTCCAATACCAACCTTAAATTCTGGACGGCCGAGTTTTTTAAACTCTTCATTGATCGCTGGGAGTAATTCCATCATTCTTATAGCGCCTTCAACAGCATATTGAGCATGGTTACCGATTTCTAGCGGAGCACCCCAAAATGCTACAATCGCGTCACCAATATACTTATCCAGAGTTCCTTTGGTATCAAAAACAATATCAGTCATTTTTCCCATGTACATATTTAGAGATTGGGCAAGTTCAGTCGCTGAGAGACCCTCTGAAATTGAAGTAAAATCCCTTACGTCAGAAAAGAGGCAAGTGATATCAGTTTTAAATCCTCCGACATGAAGTTTGTCTGGATCTTTCAACATTTCATCTACGATTGTAGGCGCCACGTATCGTGCGAACGTTCCTTTGATCTGTTTCTTTTCCTTGTTTGCCTCCGAAAATCTAAAAAAAGTATTCCATGAATAAGAGGCACCAAAACAGAAAAAACAATAAAAAAGTTTTAATTCATAACCCTGAGGTAAAAAATAAAAATAGTCTAAAGCATAGGCCCCACCAAGGATTCCTATTATCATAAATAAATCAAGCGAGGCACTGCCAAATCTTTGAATAAAAATAAAAATCATCATCCCTAACAGCAAAAGATAAAGTGAGTATTTTACAGATTCATTGCTCGGTTTAAAGAAATACTGATGTTGGAGCATGTGGGCCATGTTCATATGGGCCAGTACTCCGGGCATTTTTGAGTCAATCGGGGCCGGCCTTAAGTCGTGGGCCCCAACAGCTGTAGACCCAACAAAAACAATTTTATTCTTTAAGGCCTTGAGCATCTTTTCATTATTTGGTTTTGATTCGAGCAAATCGAAAAGAGAGACGTGTGAAAAGTTATCGATTCCACCTATGAATCGGATTTTTGTTTCTCCGCGGTTATTTAATTCTAGTTTCTTATCATCAAAACTTAGATCTCCGGTACCATCGTTAAATATTTTTACTTCGTGTTTCTTGTCAGTAAAAGCTTCCCAGGCGTTAAAGCCAAGAGAGCCAAAATAAATGGTATCAACGTTTAAAACTAAAAGATAATGTCGAAAAATCCCGTCTGGATCCTCACTCATGGCAATTGAACCCAGGCCAACTTCTGATTCTACAATTTGGTCGATTGGAAATGTGTATCGGCCAATTTTATAAGCATGCATATTTACATCTGATGAGCTTCTAGTCACAACTGTGTCATTTAGCATTTCTACCGGAGCCTCGGGCAATGAGTCATCTAGAGAGGTTCCAGTTGTGTAGGCAAGGAAGATTCGGTTACCTGTAGACTGAAAGTCCCTAATTGAATTTGCTAGCGCAGTATCGGGGGAGGTTTGGCCACAAACTGGTGCCTTCTCAGGGTAGAGAATATCGAGCGCAACAACTTTAGCACCAAAATGTTTAAGCTTATTGATCATATCCGCATGAACGGTTCTTGGGATGGGCCAGACGCCAAGTTTATCTAGTGAATGGTCATCAATTGTGACGAGGGCCACTTCTGGACTGACATATTTGGGATCTATCTGTTTTCTCATACGGTAGTCAAAAAATCGGCTTTCAAAGGAGCTGGTGTACTCCAGGAATTTATTTACTAAACTCGTATCTTCGATATCCCGCATAAAAAGAGAGCCAAAAATACAAAAGACAGCAAAGAAAAAAATGAAAAAAAGACCCAGTGAACGAATCGATTTCGTGATGAATTTCAGTAACACTTTTGATACCTTTGAGATGTTTCTTATATTGTAACTTAGGATTCACCCCATGCAACTTGAAGATTTAAAAAGCCGTTTTCATTCCCATGTAAAAAAACTCCAAGACCAGATCAGTCAGGAACTTCTCAAGCTAGACCCTGAATTAGTTATCATTGAGGATATTTGGCAAAGGAAGGACCATACTGACGCGGCAGGTGGTGGAGGAATTACTCGAGCATTTCAAGGCAAACTTTTTGAAAATGCAGGGGTTAACACCTCATGTGTTTTTGGCAAGATT
>JBILYY010000057.1:0-18634 GCA_044377495.1 Bacteriovoracaceae bacterium
GTTGATTCCTGGAGCTGCTGGATACGATTTATCACGGGCCGTGCGGATAATAACCTCATCATTAATACCGTGATAAGATCCTGTGAAACAAATAATTTTCTCTCTTCCGGTCACGGTTCGAGCGAGTCTCATGGCCCCTAGAACTGCTTCAGATCCTGTATTACAAAAAGCGGCACGATCATTACCTGTCAGATCACAAATAAGCTTACTGACTTCTCCCACTAACGGATGTTGAGGGCCAAGTTCAATACCTTCTTCAATTTGTTTCAGGACCAATTTTTTGATTCTTTCGTTTCCATTACCAAAGAAGTTCGATCCAAAACCACAAGTCATATCGATGTATTTGTTTCCATCAAGATCCCAAAGTGTTTGAAGCTCAGATTTCTTTACTACGATTGGGTAGATGATTTCTTTGTTCTCTGGTTTGAATCCAGTAACAACTCTTGGATCAGCATGAGTTTTACGATGATCTTGCGTAAACTTCTTTGATTCCTTATTCTTCGCATTGTACTTGGCAAAGAACTCATGAATCATTTTGTTTTGTGAGTCAGTAAGCTTTGCCGTTTTTTCGACACTGATCTTTGCAGCAGCGCCGAATGAATCTTTTGAAGCTTTAATATCCGCCCCGCGAATAACCTTTTTACTTTCAGTCTGAGCAGGAGCTTGTTTGGAAACAGGAACTAGTTCCTGCCTCATTTGAGGAGCTGAAGCAATCATCTGACTTGTAACTGGCTTAGCGTTTCTTAAAAGTAAAATCTGCTGATTCATTAATTCAAGCTGGCGTTGAATAATTTGTTCTACACCTGATGCAGAAGCAGAGAAAGAAGAGGGGTGATACTCTACTTCTGTATGAACCATAGAAGGGGCCAAGGGTTCAATTACGGGTGACTGGAAAATTGGTGCCTGAGATTTTTGCTGAACTTGAACTTGCTCAGTTATTATTGGTGGTGCTGCCATCCTCACTTCTGGAATGTCTAAAGACACTTTAGTAATAAAAGCATCTGCGAGAGCATTGATTGTTGAATACTCTTCAAGAAGCTGTCTAAATGACACTTGAATCTTCAGATCTTTTTTGAGTTGAAGCGATATTTGCGTAAGAAAGAGTGAGTCCATTCCCATCTCAAGAAATGTTATGTCGTTTCCGTAATCCCCTACTTCTATACCGGAGGATGTCTCAAAAATATCAACAAGCTTTTTGCAGAACTCTTCTTTTCTGGAATCTTTCATAGGACTCTCCATAGGTATATTGAAACTAGTTGTAATCTTTTTCAAGTTTAGTGAATCTAACCAAATTCTATTCTTTTCAAAAACATAAACGGGGGCTTCTGTTCTTTTTTGCTCATCATTTCTAAACAGTAGTCTAGAATCTTTTATTTTATGCCCAGTTAGCCAAAGTTCACCGATGGCCTTGAGTACACTGAAATTTTCAGAAGCCTCACTGTCAGAGAGGCTCGTGATGGCCTTAAAGTTTTTAAACCCATCATGAATGCCCTGTTTACGAGATAAATTCACAAGTGTGTTTTTTGGACCAATCTCAAGAAGAACCGCATTTTCTTTAGAAATCAGCTTGCTTATTGATGGAGCAAAAAAGACCGTTCTAACGATATGCTCGGCCCAATAGGCAGAGCTCATTAAGGCCGAATCATCTTGCTTCACCAAAACTGTAGAGAAGATTGATATCGCTGGAGCATTCTTAGTTATACCGTCTAAAAATTGCTGGAATTCTTCCACCACCGGCATCATCATTCGTGAATGAAATGCGTGAGAAGTTTTAAGTAATACTGAGCCAATATTTTTTTCACTCAACAGAACCTGAAATCTGACTATCTCGGCCTCTTCTCCAGCAACAACGATTGATAGAGGGCCATTAACGGCGGCAATATCTATTGCAAAGCCATTAATTAACTTTTCAATATCTTCAAGCTTAGATGCTACCGAAAGCATCGTACCTGAAGGAAGTTTCATCATTAACTCAGCTCTTTTAGCGATGACTTTTAAACCATCTTCAAGAGAAAATATTCCAGCAATTGTTGCAGCAACATATTCACCAATACTGTGCCCGACAAGACCCTTTGGTTTATATCCCATTTCTATAAATGTACGCGCAAGGGCATATTCAATTACAAAAAGAGCTGGCTGAGTATAATAAGTGTTATTTAACTTCTCTTTATTACTTGTATCGAAAATAAGATCTTTGATGCTGTAACCAGAATTTTTCTCAAGGAGCTCGGAACATTTATCAAATTCGGCCTTAAAGATCATTGAAGAATTGTATAATCCCTTGCCCATGCAAATATATTGGCTGCCTTGGCCAGGAAACATCATATAGAGAGGCATTATGGCCTTAAATTGGGCGTTACCTGAGTTTGCGGGAGAAATCTTTTTAAGGTCTTCTTGGTTATTAAGAACTAAAACACGGCGATGGGCATATTCTTTTCTACCCATTTCTAATGTGTAGGCTATTTTACGCCACTCCATAGCATCTTTGTTGGCAAGTAGTGTAGTGAGATTGCTTTCAATTATTTTGGCCTGCTCATCGCTTTTCGCTGAAATTTTAAAAAGAGTAGGTTCGCTATATGTTGTACGACGTTTTTCAGAAATGATGGCATTTTCTGGAATCAAGTACTGTTCAATAACCATGTGGGCGTTTGTTCCCCCAACCCCAAAAGAAGAAACCCCTGCTCTCCTTGGGATGCCACTGTCTGGAAGGACAGTTGATACCGAAGAAACAATAAAAGGAGAATTTGCGAGATTTAATAATTTGTTAGGTTTTACAAAATTAACAGTTCCAGGAACAATTCCCTTGTTAACAACTAATAGTGCCTTAATCAAACCTGTCACTCCTGCTGCCGCTGTGAGGTGACCAAGATTTGATTTAACTGAACTTAGATAGCAAAAGTTTTTATCTTTGGTAGAAATCTCGAAGGCCTGTCGAAGCGCTTCAACCTCAATTGGGTCCCCTACTGGAGTCGCTGTGCCGTGAGCTTCAATATAGGAAATAGTTCTTGGATCAATCTTGGCATCGAGATGAGCTTTTCGAATAGCATCGGCCTGGCCCTTTGTACTTGGAGCAGTGAAACTCATTTTATTAGCACCATCATTATTTAGACCAATCCCCTTGATTACTCCAAGGATATTGTCTCCATCTCTAACTGCATCTTCTAATCTTTTTAGAACAACAATGCCTGCGCCTTCTGTAAAAATAGTTCCAGTAGCACTTTCATCAAATGGTCGACAAAGACCATCATGAGACAAGATCCCGCCTTCTTGAAACAAATGCCCAGACCTAGGTGCCCCAGAGATAGCTATTCCGCCGGCAAGTGCCATACTACAGTTACGTAAACGAAGACTTTTAACAGCTTCTACTACGGCCACTAGCGAAGTTGAACAACCTGTATGGAGGCTTATGGCCGGACCAGTAAAATTTAGTTTATAAGCAACTCTAGTAGCAATGTAGTCTTTTTCAAGACCCAGCATAACGTTAAATTCTCCGGCCTGACTGACTTTCGTAGGATGTTGATCGACTAGCCTTCCATATTTGCTATTTCCCATTCCTGCAAAAATACCAATGGTTTCTTTATGCTTATCAGAGTGATATCCCGCAGATTCTAAGGCTTCAACAGCAACTTCAAGAAACTTGCGCTGTTGTGGATCCATGAGTTCGGCTTCACGAGGAGTCATTCCAAAAAATTTATAATCAAAAGATTCTTGATTAGGATAAGATCCATGGGCCAATAAATAATTAGGATCTTCATATAATTCAGCAGGAATTGATGAATCAATTTCAGAAAGACTGAACTTCTCAACGGAGTTTTTACCGGCCAATAGATTGGACCACATTTCTTGAACGCTATCTGCACCAGGAAATCTGCCTGACAAACCTATTATAGCAACATCACCGCTGACTTGTCCTTGAGCGATGTCTGATTCAAACTCTATTAAATCAATGCCAGTAATGACATTAATTAAATTACTGATTGTCGGGTTTTGAAAAAAGTCTACGACACTTACTTCTTTCTCAAGAGTTTGATTCATTTCAATCAAAATCCTTATAGCAAGTAACGAATTCCCACCAAGGTCAAAGAAGTTATCGTTGATTCCCACTTCATCGAGGGCCAAGTATTTTTTCCAAAGCTTCGCAACTGAAAGCTCTAGCTCCGTTGTCGGGGAGACAAAATCAGACATTAATTCTGGTCTTGTTCTTGATGGCAAGGGAAGTGATTTGTAATCAACTTTACCTGACGGGGTAAGTGGAATTTGATCTAATTTAATAAGATGAGAAGGGATCATGTACTCGGGCAACTCTAAACGCAGCTTTTGACGAAGAGTATTTATATCAATTGATCCAGCAATATATGCACAAATTGTTTTTTCGTTCTCAATTTCAATGACCTTAACAACGCCCTGGCTAACTCCGACTTGTTTTTGGAGCACGAGTTCAATCTCTCCAGTTTCAATTCGATAGCCTCGTATCTTAACTTGACCGTCTTTTCTTCCTAAGAACTGAATGGCGCCATCTGATTCTTCAATCCCGATATCACCTGTCTTATAAATTCGTCCAAGGAGGTCGTGATTTAGAAATCGTTCATTTGTTAATTCAGGGGCATTTAAATAGCCATTAGCTAAACACATACCACCAAGATAAAGATCTCCTTCCTCACCTTTTTTTACGCTTTTCATGTCACTATTAAGAAGCAGGACTTTTGTATTGGAGATGGCCTTCCCAATAGGAGGAAGCCCTGGCCAGGCCAATGGATCACCACTTAGCGTATGACTAGTGACAACATGTGTTTCACTTGGGCCATAATGATTATACAAAACCGCATCACTTAAATTTAGAAAGAAGCTTCTTATCGCCGAAGTTATCTTTAGTTGCTCGCCCGCCGTCGTTACTTCTTTCAGACAACTTGGAACGAGATTAATTGTTGCTGCTGTCTCAGCAAGTTGGTTTAAAGCGACGTATGGAAGAAATATTCTGCCAATATTTTTCTCTGCAATTGTTTTAAGTAATTTGACTGGATTAAGTCTCGTATCTTCACTGATCAGAACTAAATGACCACCGGTCGTGAGTGTTGAGAAAATTTCCTGAAAGTGAACGTCAAAACTAAGAGGAGTAAACTGAAGTGTTGATAGGCCAGTTTTAATTCTTGTTTGAGCATTTTGCCATTCAATTAAATTAACAAGTGCTTTATGTCCAAGGGCAACACCCTTTGGATTTCCAGTCGAACCGCTCGTGTAGATAACGTAACACAAATCAATCAATGAATTATCGATGATTGGCCTTATGGCAGACAATTCATGAAAACCAATGTTCTCAAAAACTAGTTTTTGGGCAATACTATTTTGAAATAAGTGAGAGAACTCTTTATGATTTAGGATTGTCTTCACTTCAGAGTGAGCAACCATATATTTTAATCGGTCGACAGGATATTCAGGATCAAGTGGTAAATAAGCAGCTCCCGTTTTTAGAATCGCAAGAACACCTGCCACTAATTCCGGAGATCTCTTAAGACAAACTCCAACAACGTCACCCGGTTTAACGCCACTAAGAATGAGCTGATTTGCGATCTGATTCGATAACTGATCAAGTTCAAAATACGACAGCTTGTTGTCGCCCATGGAAATAGCGACAGAATCTTTATTGGTGGCGACAATATTTTCAAACCAATTATGAATGAACATAATTCCTTTATTGGGCGTTCTTTGGGCCAAAGATCTAGCACATCTTTATCGGCAACTGAATTGGTCAGCTTAAGGAGTTTGTTGTCTAAAAGGAATGTAACTAATGGAAACAATGGGTTATGAAGATATCCTGTGGCCAAAATTCAGGCATTTGAAGGGAGTCCGAAAACCGAGACTCCCGATATTTTCTAAAAGGCTATGATTAAAAATGCAATTGTTGTTAAGATCGATGCAACCTGAGTTGCCCTTGTCCATATTTTATCCGTAATAGTGTCCCTCTGAGCATTAAGCATGATTGTATCACCCGGCTTGATTACTGGGATCGTATCCATCGCTGTAAGGTTAAAATTAATTCTTTCTAAACCACCCTTAGGACTTTTTCGTATAACAAATGCTTCGCCATATCCAACGTTAGAAATGACTCCACCACGCTTACTTATATAATAGAAAATATTGGCGTCTTCTTTAAACAGACTCTTACCAGGAGTCATTACTCCACCGATGACTTCAACCGTAGGTGCAACAGAAGTAGCTGCATCTTCATTGGCAAGATTAATAAAAACAACATCTCCGCCTGTCCACGTAAAAGAGGTGCCCAAAACGTTATTTTCATAATACTGATTTAAACTAACTGAATAAGAAGTATTCTGCTGTTTAACAGAAACCATAAAAAAATCTTGCTTAATATTTCCTGCGAGTCCACCGGCCATATCAATAATCTTATCAATTGATTCTTTTCTCTTCACAAGATAAGAGCCCGATTTTTTCACAAATCCTCTTACCTCGACCCAATAATCCCTACTCACGAGATTAAAAGAAACGTTCTGAGCTCCCTTTTGAAAAAAAGCATTATAACCTTCATTTACTTTTTTCCTAACCTCTTCAAATGTTAATCCTCTCACTTGAATTTTTACACTATAAGGAAGCTTCAATATACCATCGGCCTGTACTCTAAATGTTCCTTGAAGTTTTCCATCCGATGGGTGACTAAGAGAAAATAAGAATCCTGGAGCAATAAAGTCTTCGGTTCCTTCAAATTGCGGGATATCTTTAATTTCTCGAATATTAGAAGGAGTGTGTACTGCTGAATTTTTTGAGTCCACGTCATTAAGTCTTTCGTAAGGAGGATTATTGCCATGATTGGATGCGCACCCGGAAACTAAGGCCAATCCTAAGAAGCATAATAGTAGCAAGTAACGAAACATGTGACTTTCCCCGGTTGAATACAAATTTAAAGTAATAATAAACTAAAACGAAGAAATAGACTTTAATTACTTGAAAACCATGAAATTTGGATAGTCAGCACACAAATAGACCAAAGATTCTGGTAAATTAAATAATCATGAAATTAAGAATTCTACATTTAGCTCAATTTTTAGGGGTCGGCGGACTTGAAAAAGTTCTATTCCTCCTAATAAATGAGCAACTTAAAGACGGTCATGAGGTAGAACTTGTAGTTTATGACTATGAACGATCATGGGTAGAGTATTTCCGAGCAAATGGGATAAAAGTCGATACGAGTTTTAATAAAAGCCATGGTTATGACCGAAAGCTTTTAAAATTCATTTCTCAAAAATCAAAGGATTATGATGTTGTTCATACTCATGATCTTAATCCACTCATGTATGCAGCCCCCTTAAAACTTTTACATTCGGTAATTGGAAAGCGGTTTCCAAGGCTCATTCATACTGCTCACGGAATGGATCATCTGCATAAAAGACCTATTACAAAACTCTATGAAAAACTTTGTTCATATCAGACTAATTGCACAATAGGTGTTAGTAGTGCCGTTTGTGAGTATTACCTCAATTTGGGAGTTTCGAAGAAAAAAGTCGTAAATATCAACAATGGGACACTCGTTTCTGATCTTTCGCAAACAGACCTAAAAACCGCAAGAGAAAAACTTCGATTGAACTTTAGTCTCCCGTCAGATTCGGTCGTATGGGTTAGCGTGGCAAGAGTTGTTCCGCTAAAAGATCAGCGATTAATTTGTGAGCTTGCGAGTCAATCACCAGACATGACGTTTCTAATCGTAGGCCCTTCAGGTGATGACCAATACTGGAATGAACTACAAGAGACCAGACCTACCAATGTTTTGATGGTTGGTGCTCGCTCAGATATTGATGAAATACTTCGAGGCGCAGATTATTTTATTTCAGCTTCGAGGCATGAAGGCATTCCGATTTCAGTCCTGGAAGCTGGAGCAATAGGAGTTCCTTGCTTACTGTCAGACATTCCTGGACATAAATTAATTCAAACAGGCAGAAGCGAAGCTGTTGCGATGTTTTTCAATGTTGGAGATATACAAAGCTTATGTGAAAAGACTCAGTTGCTAAAGTCCAATAAAAATATTGCTAGCTCTATAGGATTAGCTTTACATCAACATGTTAAAGAAAACTTTTCTTCTACCACCACTTATAAACGCTACATGGAAGTTTATCTGAGCAAAAAATGTTAAGGAAGCTTAAGAGTGGTCACGGGCCAATTCATTCTATTTTCTTTTGGGTGGGACGAGTCAGTGAACCCGTGAAACATCTCATTATGCACGTTTCAATTTGTGCAGTACTAACTATTGGCTGTTTGAGCTTGAAAGGGCTATTCGATACTGATGTTAAGTGGTTTTTAGTTTGTGGGTCAGGTTTTGCCTTAATATATCTGGGCACTGTTTATCTTTGGCTTAAAAAAGGCACATATGCATAAGCTACAAGGGAAGAAAGTGATTTTTCTATTCACACCTGGTCCTATTGGGGGAGCCGAAAAGATCGTCCTCTATGGCGTAAAAGCGCTTATTAAAGAGAAAATAGAAGTAGAAATTTGGGTCATTAAGGAAGAACGAGTTCCACATATCGCAGAAGCCTTCATTAAACTACTGAATGCAGAAGGAATTAAGGCAAAAGTATTCTCTTCACATCAGATTTATGATAGAGGCCTATTAAAAGAACTCAAAGCATCTTTTTTAGAAGCAAGACCTTACATTATCCATGCACATGGTTTTAAGGCAGCTTTTTATGCTCATTTTACCTCACCTAAATCAGCTAAGCTTGTTGTTACCCATCACGGAAAAACTGGTCACACATTTAAAGTTAAAATTTACGAATTCATTGAAGATCAAATAATGAAAAGATCGGATGCCGTGATCGCTGTGTCTCAAGATATGAAGAGGGTACTTTCAGGATCAGGCGTTAACAAAAATAAAATCATGGTTGTTGAAAACTTCATGACGACAAAAATCCTTCCCAAGAAGTCTACAGATACGATGCCTCTTAAGCTTCTATTTGTAGGAAGGCTATCCCCGGAGAAGGGATGCTCGGTTTTAGTTGATGCTATGAAACTGGTAAAAAAAGATGATTTTTGTTTAACCATTTTGGGCGATGGCGTGGAACGAGAGGGCCTTCAGCAAAAAGTAAAAGATCTAGAACTTTCAGGAGCGATAACTTTTGCTGGCTTTAAGCAAAACGTAAATGAATACCTGTCTATATGTGATGCGGTTGTGATGCCATCATTTCGTGAAGGTCAGCCACTATCTCTAATAGAAGCTTGTTGCATGGGATTGCCAGTTGTTGCTTCAAATGTGGGAGGGATTCCAGAACTCGTAACTGAAAACCAAAACGGTCATCTTTGCGTCCCAGGAAGTGCTCAGGATTTATCACAGGCCCTTATAAAACTACTAGATAATATACAAACTCTTAGGTCGTCTGCTGAGGCATTGAGTTCAAGTTATATAGAAAGATTTTCAAGTCGTGCTTGGGCAAAAAAAACGATTAGCATTTACGAAACTGTCCTAAGCCAATTGTAGAATTTTTCACCAATGCTCTTCTCACCAAATTTTGAAGCAACCAATTGTCTTGATTCATTTAATTGGCCCTGTTGAACACTATCGAGACTGATTGAAGAAAGGGTACTGATCCATTCTTCTTTTGTTTCAGCATTTACGTAATCACTAGAACTAAGATCAGCTCCTTGAACACCCATTTTGGTGCTTATGAGTCTTCTTCCAAGTGCGAATGATTCTATGACCTTGATTCTTGTTCCAGAGCCATAAAAGATTGGCACAATTGTAAAATGACAGTCTTGATAGGCATCTCTAATTGAATCAACAAATCCGACGATCTCTAGGCCTTTGAGATATTGATATTTTTTTAGCCAATCGCGGTTACCTGAGCCAACAATTTTAAGAACCGCTTCAGGTCGATTCAATATAATAGTGGGCCAAACCTCTTTAAGAAGCCACTCTAGACCATCACTATTTGGTGGCCAATCAAGTCTGCCAATAAAAAGAAACCTGATTGTACCCTCTTTGCATGCAATAAGAGGATTTTCGAAATTTAACCCCAGTGGGACGAGTTCAGACTTTGTGCGAGATATTTTTTGTATCTCGACGAGGTCTTCCTGGGAAATAGCCGCGACACCTTGGCAATTGTCCATTATCGCTTTCTCAAACTTTTCGACTAGAATGGATTGGAAATAGAGGATAAGCTTTAAGAGTGGGAATTTCTTTTCCTTATACGCTTTCTTCCATAGATCAACTTCAATATTATGTGCTCTTAAGACAAACTTTGTATTTTTACCAGGAACATGAAAATGACCTCTTTTCATTAGCACAGCACCTAAATGAAGAGCATCCAATACAACGACATCATAATTTTTATTTTCTATATATTTGTAAACTTTTTGCTGCAGATCACTGTCTGAGAAGGATGAGAATGTTAGCGGGGTAAAAGGACTCAAAATAAGTTGTTTTAGGAAATACAGCTTTTTTGCCATACCATTTTCTGGAAGTTTCCTCGAAATAACCGTCACATTGCGGACCTTCCATGTCTTTTCCATAAAGTCTGGATCGGTTTTCTCATGCATTTGTGACAAGCAAATAACATCTACTTCAGCTCCTGCAGCGATTGTATTCCTAATCAAACTGTCAGTTGCAACCCTTGCCCCATCTGTTGCTGGAAGTGTCCACTTGGGTATCATCCATAAAATTTTAAGTGGGCGAGAGGAATCTTGCATTTAGACTTTTTTTAGAACAAAAATAACGACGCCACCCAAATACTTAAGGGCAGGGATTTTAGACATCAAGAAATGATCTATCTTCTCGAGGGTGGAAGGTTGGGGGTCACTTCCCTCTCTCAAAAACTTGTCAAATCTTGCCAAAAGGAAATATCTTTTAAGGACCATTTCAGGGAAAATTTTCTGAATTGTGACGATATCATTATTATTCAACTTTCTTTCATCTTCTGTGATGTGAAGTTCAAATGATTTCTTTTTTGGGGCAAATAATTTTATAAACCAAGTATTGCGAATAAAGTCCAATAAAGGAACCTCGAGTGGCTCTCTAAAAACTGCAACTCCACCAGGCTTTAAAACTCTTTTGCACTCGTTAACAGATCTGGCGATATCGATATGGTGAAGAATATCTATTCCAGCAATAAAATCAAAATGATTGTCTGGATAAGGAAGGGTTTCAGCAGCAGAGACTTGAAAGTTTCCTCGTCCTTGAAAGCCATTTTTTTCAAAAACTAAGCGTGAGACTGCGACATTCGATTCGCTAATATCAAACCCCTCTACCTGGTAGCCAATTTTGGTGAAACGAAGGGCATTATCCCCTGGACCAGACCCGAAATCGAGCATGAGATTATTTGGCTTAAAATTTTCAGCGGCTAGATGATAAACTGACCAATATGAATTCCATGGACGCTTCTCTTTAGCGTCCACTGGAGAAAAATCAATTTTACGATCTAGATCAAAGCTACCGGCATATTGGTCGTAATATTCTTTTTCTCGTTTTTGGCGGTCACTAAGCTCAGAAATAGCATCCATACTTAACCTTCCCTTGAAGTTTCCCAGGTCGACTCAAGATTTCCAGTTATGGTTTTAACTAGCGCAACAAGAGAAGCGGCATTTAAAATTAGAAAATAAAGGGGAATTGCCGCCAAACGGTTATGAATTCCATTTCTTTCAAGAGCGTAGGCACAAATAGCTATCAAGTAAAAAGCTAATTGAAGTACTAATAAAACGACAGCATATATATTTTTTGGATTCGACCAAACCATATAATTGTTGACCACAAATAGAGCGATTATAAAGAGAGGAAGTAGCCAACGAAAGATTTTATGACTCACAAGTTGAAAAAATGGAATCGGATATTTAATTGGGTTTAAAATTTTTTTAGCATGAACCATGCCTGTCATCCCACCTCTAACAACTCTTACTCTCATGTTCCATTCATTCTTAGCTTTTTTGGTTGTGTCTTCAAAACAAAGAGCCTCTTCTTCGTACACAACACGAAAACCTTTCATCACGAGCATCAGAGGCCCAGTAAAATCTTCAATTATGTTCTCTGGAAGTGGTGTATAGAGTTCTTTTCTGAATGCAGTTACGCAGCCAACAGAACCTGTGAGAGTACCCATTGATGTTTGGGCCTTCTTAATAGTTGATTCATATTTCCAGTAAAGTTTCTGGCCTGTCCCCATTTGCGAGTTACTAGAATCTCTGTAGATTAAATGTCCCGTGACCATTCCGACTTTTGGATCTGCGAAGTTTCGAACCAATTTCTCAACAAGATCTTCTTTATAAGCAGTCGTTGCGTCAGAAAAAATAATGATCTCACCTTGAATTGCTGCCATTGCAACATTTCGCGCTTCCGTTTTACCAACACGCCCTTCAACTCGAAAAAGCTCCACGCCTTGAGAGGCATATGATTTTACGATTTCATCAGTAGCATCAGTTGAACCATCGCTAACTACTACGATACGAAGTTTTTCTTTTGGATAATTAAGATTCAAGGAGTCTTCAATTTTTTGTGCAATTCCTATTTCTTCGTTATAGGCAGCAATTAACATTGTTACGTGGGGCTTAATGTCGCTTTTGTGGACTTTCTTTCGGATAATTTTCCCCAAAAGAATCACGGCAACAAAATACCCAAAGTAGGTATATAAAACGAGTAAAATTAAATTGACCAGCAGAGTGCTCATGCTAATTCCCGTGTACGTATAAGTTCGTCATTTATAATATGATAATGGGTAATAACCAATGCCAATAAGATGTATGGGTAAAGAAGATAGGTATGCGATAAAAATGTAATCGCCATGCCATATCCTGCAATACCAAGAAAATACTCGGGTTCCGCGACTCGAATCTTCCAAGCGGCAAAAGCTGCGTAAATCCAAAGACCTGCAAACAGGAAAAGGGCCATAAACCCACCCTCACCGAGGGCCAAAACCCAGGACGAATGGGCAGTCATGTGCTCTTTTTCAGAGCCCACATTTCCGTCTGGGGCATAGGCTGGCAAATTTCTTGGGAAGCCCCAAAAACCAACACCAAAGACGGGATTTCGAACGGCCATATTAAGCCCAGCTTTCCAGAATAATATTCTATTATTAGTCGATCCCTCAATATCCTCGGCTTCTCTATTCATCATTTTAAATGCACCCAGTGTTCCGACAATACCGAGAGCAATTACCAGGCCAAGTAGTTTTTTGTTGGTAATTTTAATTAGGGTATATGCACCAAAGATGGCAAAAATCCCTAAGAGTGCACCGCGAGATTGAGATTTCCAAACGAGAATGACCATTGCGATCAAAGCGACTGTAGACACAAGCCAATTAAAAGGCTTGAGACCAGATTTTATGATGAAAAATATCGTAAATGGAATGGCCAAGACGAAAATAGCTGCAATGTCATTGGAGTTTGAAAGGATGCCTACACTTTCTAATCTTTCACTGGCATCTTCAACAATGGTTGGAACCTCCATTAAATAGGTCATATAAAAACTAACAAAACATTTTTCAAGAATTGCTAAAACTAAAACGGCTTTAACTGGCAACATGTCCTGGCTACGTTCAATTCCATTTTGAATTAGAATAAAAAGAATCACGCCCTTCATAAATATTTCTGTATACTGATATATTGCCTCATCGGCATGATTAGAGAAGAACCCCGACATAAAGATCCAGACAGAAAAGGCAAGTAACAAAACGGTTCCAAGGTTGAAACGGAAATAATATTGTTTTTTAATAATCTTATGAGCTGCAAGACTGAGAATAGCAAGATAAGAAACATCCCTCGGCATTGAGGCCATCATTTGATTGTCATAGGACTCCCATGGTCTGGACAATAAAAGATAGACAAGGAAACTGACGGCATACTTGGGGTGAATAAAAGAAAACACAACAAGGAGGCTAAATTCAATGGCAAGAAATAAACCTCTTGTTTCCCATTCATTCAGCAGCACTATAAAAACTCCAGCAGAAATAACAATAAGAAAAAATGCAATTAACTTTCGGGACTCTATCGAAGAAGTTTTTTTTATCTCAGGTAAATCCATAACCAAAAAAAAAGAGAACGCACAAATAACTAGCCCAAAAAAGAACTGAGAAGAATTGAAAACTAAGTGATTAAACTCTAGCAAACTAGCCTCGTTGGGTACCCGTTTCAAGGTTCTCTTGTTTTTTGACAGAAGGAGCAGCTTCTAGATTTACTTTAGGCATAGTTCCCAAAACAACGGTGCCTAATTTAACTGCCTCAAAGGCCAGCTGCTCATCTTTAGAAGGAACAATAATTTCGCTTATGAAAACGTAGATAAACGAGATGACCAATCCGAGAATGAAACCCAAACTGGCAAAAAGTCGTTTTTTGGGCCACATAGGAGCTGTTGGAAGCTGTGGGCTTTTAATTATTCCTATGTAGTTCTGGAGAGATTTTTTTTCAATTTCCAACGCAATATTGAAGTCATGATATTTAGCGTAGAACTTACTTGAAAGCTGCTCAGACACAACTTTATCGTGGGTCATACTCATAGGAAGATCCACTGCGGAATCATCTTTTGACATATCAAATTCCTGCAACCAAGAAGAGATCGTTTTCTGTCTCTGCTTCAAATTGAGCATGATTGGGTGGTTGGGACTATACTGCTTTGAAAGAGCTGCAAGACTGGTATTAACTTTAACCAATTCTTCTTTTAAAACGTCAGGAGATTTAGAGGCGAGGGCCTTCTCTGATCCCTTTTGTGTAAACTTCTGAGAAGCATTAAAAGAATTAAGCTTCCTGATCATTACCTCTTTAACAAGCTCAATTGTATTAATACGCTTACCAATAATATGCTCTTTGACACGCTCAAGTGTCTTCTCAGTGATTTCTTTTGCGATGTACGGATCAGAACTGGAAAACGAAATCTGGTAACTTTGACCACCAGTGGAAAAATAAGAAAACCTATCACGAAGCATCTGGCGCTCTTTGGCGGCTTCGCGTTCATCTTTAGTATCTGAATAAATATTATATTTTCTACCAATTTGATCGATAAACTCGTCGCTAATGGCTTCCTTGATCATCGAATCAATAGCAAATCTCATTTCTGGGATGTTGTACACATCAGGAATAACTCCTGATATCAGTGGGTTTTGAAAGTACTTAGAATAAACATTTATTTCGAAAGTTGATGTGTATTGCTTATTAATCCAAAAAGTAAGTTGGAAACAAAAAGCAACAGTAACTGCGCAAATTACCAATATACGAATACGATATTTGTTTATCGTCTTTACTAAATCTCGTAAAAAAACTTTATCCGTGTTCATTTAGATACCCTCGTTCTTAACTAGACCAATAATTGGTATTTCACGGTCTATAAGTTCATTCGTAATAAATTTCTCTTTCTCTTCAACCTTCTTTGAACTGCGAATAAGAATGGCCCCGTCAATAGGAAGAATGGGCAAAGTGGTTTTCTCAGCTCGTTTGAGAGTTTTCATATTAATAAAGACAACATCATATTCCTTAGTCACTTCATTAAAATGTGCCATCAAGGTGCTGGCCTTCTTATCTTCAGGAAGGCCTTTCATGAATGAGAGATCATCACCGTGGAGGTAATCAAGTCCTTTGGTCTCGGTATGTCTAATGAATTGATGAGCGGTGCTTGATAGAGTCATTTTCTTTTCAAGCAAATCATCGCGTTCAGTTTGGCAGTCATAAATCAAAACTTTCTTTTTATAAATTTTGGTTAAAACAGGCGTGCATTCTGAAAGAAAAAAAGATTTTCCTTCGCCGTTACAGTCTGAGGCCACTAGAATAAACTTTGCCTCATTAATCCTGAGCGCGTAGTCGATATTTTTGGCAAGATTATGCATCTGCTTTTCTAAAGTCATGTCCATCGCTTTCCCCTTGGAGTTAGAGCGCATAGTCTTTACCCTAAGGCAGGAATGGAAGCAAAGAAATTGCATCAAAAGTTATCTTAAGTGCTGAACATTGCGTAATATTTTCATGATTTGCTTATCGGCCTGAGTGAACGAAAAAAAGCATTTTTACGCTATGCGCATTATATCAATAGCTTGCATTGACTAGCACGAAAGTCTATTTCACAATCAACTTATGAAAGACAAAGAAAATATTTTTAATACCATTCCAGATCTCAAACATGTTGAGGAGTTTAGGCCCGTTTCACATGAGGCCTTTGACAATATTGTTCAAAACCGTAGATCAGTTCGTGTTTATACAGATGAAAAGATCCCGGCAGAGGTTGTGGAAAAGGTACTAGACTGGGCACTACTTGCACCAAATTCCTCAAATCTTCAATGCTGGGAATTTTATTGGGTGAAACATCCTGTTAAAAAGGCAAAGTTGATCGAGGCATTGTTTAGTCAGCCCGCAGCAAGCACTGCTCAAGAATTAATTGTAGTGGTGGCAAAGTTAGAAACGTGGAAAGAGAACAGAAAACAAATGTTGGAAGTTTTCAAAAAGAGCGAAACAAGAATTCCTAAATCTGCAATGATGTATTACGAAAAATTAGTTCCGGTTGCCTATACTCTTGGGCCCCTAGGAATTTTAGGTCCACTAAAAAGAATTGTTATGGCCGTGACCGGTCTATTTAGACCCATTCCACGCCAGCCTAAATCTAAGGCAGACATAAGAGTCTGGGCAAATAAGTCTACTGCGCTCGCCTGTGAAAATATCATGCTGGGATTTTCAGCTTTCGGTTACGATACTTGCCCGATGGAAGGATATGATTCCGTGAGAGTAAAAAAGGTTCTGGAACTAGGTTCTGAGTCAGAAATCTGTATGGTAATTAGCGCTGGGAAAAGAGCTCCAAATGGAATTTATGGTCCACGCATAAGATTTCCTAAAGAGCAGTTTGTAAAAGTTCTCTAGATTATAAATACATAGATGACACCAATTCGTTACATGCTATAAACTACCGTATGTCCAACCGAGCCAAAACTCTTCTCCTGCTTATTGTAGATATTCTCATATTATTTGTGGCGCTTAGCCTTGTGGTTTACTCTCGCAAAGAAAATTTGGATGCAGCTACATTTCTCAACCAGCATTATGCTTTATTTGCCTTTATTTTTCCTTTCTGGATCCTCATGTATTTTATCGAAGGTGTTTACACTCTTCGAACTTATAATCCAGCGAACCTTTCTATCTCTATATTAAGATCTACTTTTTTATCAGTGTTTGTTTCATTTGTTATATTCTATTTTATTCCGAACAAATACTTTGTCATTACACCTAAGACGACCCTTCTATTAACCGCTGTCATTTCAATTCCTCTCCTTCACAGTTGGAGGAAGTTTTTTTTCCTTTATTTTGGACTCCAAGATCAGCAGCGTGAAACTCTTTTGATCGGATCAATTAGCACTCTTGAATTGGCCGTCGATGAACTCGTCAGAAAGCCCCATTTGGGATACCGCCTTGTGGGAACACTCACTCCCGAGGAAGCTCTAACTCATAAACACTCACCTGAAACAAAACTTGTCGCCATTGAGAGAAATTTAAAAAATACTCCTGAGCTTTATAAAAAGTATTTTTCACTTTTAGGTTCAGGTATTGAAGTCATGGATCTGGCGAAGTTCACTGAACAGATTTCGGGAAAAATCCCTCTACAGTCAATTGATGAATCATGGTTTATTGAATACTGTGGGCACATTGAAAGTCGCTCATATGACGTGTATAAGGCCTTAATCGATCGACTGGTTGCCATTATCCTTATCATTGTTATCTTTCCTGTTTATTTATTGCTACTCCCCCTACTTTTAATTGTTCACGGCAGACCTGTTTTCTTTAAACAAACGCGAACTGGACTTAATAATAAGCCCTTCACCCTTTGGAAACTTCGTTCAATGGTAGTGGATGCAGAAAAAGCTGGTGCCCAGTGGGCCAAACCAGGTGATGCGCGGGTAACAACCGTTGGTAAATTTCTAAGACAAACAAGACTTGATGAACTGCCACAATTGATTAATATTTTTAAAGGTGAGATGGGACTAGTTGGACCACGACCAGAGCGCCCTGAGATAATTGATAGTAAGCTTGCCCCAAACATTCCTTTTTATAATCTACGTCATCTTGTAAAGCCTGGGGTCACAGGTTGGGCCCAAGTGACTTTTCGTTATGGTTTTTCCCAGGAAGATTCGGCCGAAAAACTTCAATATGACCTCTATTATGTCAAAAACAAAAGCCTATTACTGGATCTCCTTATTATCATTAAGACTATTAAAACCGTCCTCACTGGTGCCGGACAGTAGACGATTTTAATGCCTGATTGAAGCATTTCTATTCAAGGTTTTGTCCTTTACTACCCCCTCTGATCAGGATATTTTTTTTATATGCTAATCAGAGAGCTTATCCAAAATCGATTGAATTCATCGATCAATATCTTTAATCGTGAAGGTGTCGCAATTAAGCAACATAAAGACTGTAGCTCTTTTTTAACCATGCTTGCATGTATGAAAATTAGGATTCCCTATATTCCCTTGAGCACATCAAACGAATTAATGTTGATCCATAATTTGGAAAATTGATTAAGAAATAGTTGCTAGTACTCGCTTGATCTCAATATCTTCAGCACATTTGAAATGGGTTAAAGGGCAAGCCTTATATCCATGAAGTCCGCAGGGTCTGCAGCTTAAAGTATTCCCCACATCAACGACCACTGAATCATCGGCGAGCGGAGTATAACCAAATTCTTGAACGG
>JBILYY010000171.1:0-6549 GCA_044377495.1 Bacteriovoracaceae bacterium
CGCGTTCTATTTTTCGCTTGTCACCTATAAAAGATTTAACAGCTTTGGCCTTATCAATCGAAAGAACAGGATCGAGATCAACGTATTCAATGATGACTTTCTGTTTCGCCCTTTGAGCGGCTTCCATCGTTTCGGCCACGATAAGAGCTATAGGCTCACCAGCGAATTGTACTTTATCCACTGCCAGAATGGGTTGATCCTTAAAAATTGTACCCCATAAATTGTGATGAACATCATGACCTGTGAATACAGCAATAACTTTTGGAAGTTTCAGAACTTCAGTAAAATCCAAGTTCTTTATAGTGGCGTGGGCCCTTGTCGAATAAAATACGTCCATGAATAGTTCATTATGCATTTTAGGACGATCATCTACGAATTCGCTCTCACCGGTCACATGAGTGTGAGCACTATCATGCGGAAGACTCATTTTACACCTCCGCACTCAGCAAAAAAGCGGCGGAAGAAATTCTCGATTAATACGTGACGGTAAGCACTCGTGGCACGGACATCACTTAATGGTTGAAACTCTGAATTGAGTATTTTTACAGCGGCTTCAATATCGAGATTCGTTTTAAGGAAATCTTCGGTTTGTTTTAAACGAAGCGGGGTAGCTGCAACCCCCCCAGCGGCAATTGAAATTTCTTGAATACTTTTTTTGGTCTTATCTTTCCACTCGACATGTATGCCTAAATTGACGGCCGAGATATCTAGATCTTTACGGTTAGAGTTTTTATAAAGCTTAAAATCTGAATCAGCTTTAGGGAGTTTGAATTTAATTCCAGTTACGATTTCACCGGCCATTAATGCCGTCTTTCGGTATGCCAGGAAAAAATCAGCAAGAAGAACTTCTTTCGTTCCATTGATAATGAGTGATGCATTCAAAGCAAGTAGCGCCGGGGGCATGTCACCAATGGGTGAGGCGTTAGTAATATTTCCTACTACGGTCGCCAAATTCTTAATTTGTGGAGAAGCAAAGATATCAAGATAGTGAGCAAGCTCAGCACATGTATCTTTAATGAGATGCCTAAATTCGGCCAACGTAACCCGAGCACCAATTTTCACTTCATTGTTGGTTGTACTCGTTTCATAGAGTTCACTAATAAGGTGAAGGCTCAGAAGTTTTGTAAGAGTGATCTTGCGTTTGTTATGAACTACACCCAGATCCGTAGCACCGCCAACAATTCGCGCATCGGGATTGGCCGCAAGATAATCTAGGGCTTCTTTAATTGTTTTTGGAGCAGCATAAGAGAATTCATCTGATTCAAGTGCTACACCAACTTTAAAATCCTCATTCAACATATCTCGTTGATGAGTCGTGAAAAAACGTTCCTTCACGGATTCCGCTTTTTTTATATCCATTGTGAGAGCTGCATCAATAATGGGCTGATAACCTGTGCAACGACAAAGATTTCCCGTCATACAGTTTTTGGCTTCCTGAGATGATACCGTTGTTTCTTTTCGGGCCATTTTTTCTTCAACTAAACCGGTTAAGGCCACGACAAAACCAGGGGTGCAAAATCCGCACTGGCTGCCATGGCATTTAATCATCGCCTTCTGTGCTTCATGCAGTTCAGATTTATCTTTTAATGCATCGACAGTGACTAGACTTGATCCATCCAAATTCGCCACAACCGTAATACAAGAATTAATTGCAAGATAGTTATTGGTGTCTGTACCTTTCGCTTGTGGAAAATAACGGAGAACGCTGCAGGCCCCACAGTCGCCTTCAGAGCAAACAATCTTGGTACCAGTCAGATTTTTTTCATAGCGTAGGTAATCCGCTAGCATCATTCCAGCGTGATCAGCTCCTACCTCTTGGCGCTTTCCATTTAGGTAAAAAACAATTTTATTTCTCATAAGTTGTACTCTCTGGGCGCGTTGCGAAATTAGCTTTTATTTACAACTATTCTCTATGAAAGATAGTATCTTGTGAAAGAAAAAAGGCCGGTATGTTTAAACTTCTAATATTCTTCTTGTTGGCCTCCTGTGCTGGCCCTCAAATTGGGTCAAATTGCGTCCAAAAGAAAGACGAAATTAGCTTAGTTAAGAAGCTCACCACCATTTTATCAACGATGAACGGGTCTCCCGTAGAATTGAAAGAAATTGAACGAAGTTGCCATAAGATCAAATTTCAGGCCTTTGATGATGTTCAGGTTATCGTTTACCGACTTCCAGGAATGCAGAATACATTATCTTCAACAGTTAATTTTACCGAACCTGCCCTGCAAAAAGCTTGCTGGGACAAAGCACTGACCGACGTTTCTGATATTGATAAGGACGACCGTTTTAAGCATCTTATGGAACTCCACCAAAAAATGAATCCATTTGAATGGAAAGATTTGGATGTTGGGCCCAGTAAGTGGGTAAAGTGTGGGTTAAATGATCAGGAAAAATATTATTCTTCACTGGTTACACTTGTGCATGAAGTGGATCATGAAGTTAAAACTTTTAAAGGTGATAACGTCTGTCTCTACCTGTTAGAAAAAAAAAACTATCTTTGTTTCCAATTCGATAAGGAACTACCTCGCCGAAGTCTTGGTCGCATTGATCTAAATATCATTCCCTTTGATGCTGGTCGCGAGTCACTTACTCATCTTCAGGATGTTTATTTGCTGAATATTGATCAAGAAATTTGGTCACTTCTTGACGAGCTTAATGCCTACGGTGTAACTGCACGTACTATGACACGGATACTTGAAGTGAAGGGCAGTGCTCACATCTTTACCGAGGGCAAGCGGAACATGTCTATCGTGAGTATGTTTCAGTTAATTGTAAAAAGGTATTTTGAAAGACTGAAAGAAAAGAATCCTAAGGCGTATGCCAAAGTTATGGATGAAAATCGCAAAAATCTGCAAGCATTGTTGCAAGATTCGAATGAGGCCTATCTCGAATGGACAAATGTGATTGCTAAACATAATGAAAAAGAAAAGAAGGCGGAATTAACTTTTCGCAGGCTTTATACTCATTCTTCCCCATTTTTTACAGATTTAGGCTGGAGCCCAAAATGAATAGAACAGAACTGATTAAAAAACTACCAAAAGCGGAATTACATCTTCATATTGAAGGTACCTTTGAACCTGAACTTATGTTTGAGATCGCCCGTCGCAATCGGATTGTAACCAGATTTGCGAGTATCGCTGATATTAAAAAAGCCTATAACTTTCATAATCTTCAGTCCTTTCTAGACATTTATTACGAAGGAGCGAATGTCCTTCTTCATGAAAGAGATTTTTATGATCTCACCATGGCCTATTTAATTCGCTGTAAGGAAGATAACGTCGTTCACACTGAAATATTTTTTGATCCACAGACTCATACCGATCGTGGTGTTAGTTTTGAAACTATGTTTAAAGGCATTCATGGGGCCCTTAAAGATGCTGAAAAGGAACTAGGTATCACTTCCCACATGATCATGTGCTTTCTTAGACATCTTTCTGAAGAGGATGCTTTTAAAACTCTTAAAGATTCACTGCCTTTTAAAAAAGATATTCTGGCAGTCGGTTTAGACTCGTCCGAAGTCGGTCATCCCCCTTCAAAATTTCAGAGAGTTTTTGAAGCTGCCATGAAAGAAGGTTACCTCACTGTGGCCCACGCCGGAGAAGAGGGGCCACCGGCCTATATCTGGGAAGCTTTAGATCTGTTAAAGATTAAAAGAATTGATCACGGTGTTCGAGCTTTAGAGGATGAAAAACTCATGGAGCGAATTATTAAAGAGAAAATTCCTTTAACGGTTTGCCCACTTTCTAATTTAAAGTTGTGTGTGTTTAAGAAGCTATCCGATCACAATCTTAAAAAACTTCTTCATCGTGGCGTGAAAGTAACAATTAATTCTGATGATCCCGCTTATTTTGGTGGTTACGCCAATCAAAACTACATTGAAACTGCCGAGGCGTTGGATTTGTCTGCGGATGAATTGAAAACCCTGGCGATGAATTCTTTTGAAGCTTCTTTTTTGGATGAGACAATTAAGAAAGAGTGGATTGCCAAAATTCATAGCTGTTAGTGCCACCCATGATGGGCACAAAAAATCTTCTTGCTGGTTCCTAAGTATCAGAAATTGCGGCGCAGCCATTTCTGTGGCTTTTTAATGGCTATAATTGTCCTAATGAAAAAACTTCTTTTTGCTCTCATATTGATCATAACCTGTTCCGTTAAAGCGGCAAATGTAAGTAATGCAGCATCCTCTTATGATCGTAATTATGAAGCTGCGATTGAAATACAAATGGAAGCGGAAAAAGCGAATAACGTTTTTGTTTCTAAAAATAATACAGAAAAAATTCTGACTTATCTTGATTTTGAATTTGCGCTTAATCCCAGTCGAGATATTTATGAAATTTCCACATTAAAAAGATACATGCTATACCAGAGTCAATCTGAATCCGTTCTTTGGTCTACTGCTTTGGCAGGGTATCGATTCGCTAAAACTGACAATGAGAGACTTCGATTAATTAATTCCCTTATTGCGGCAGCAATATATAAGAGTGATTTTATAAGCACTAATTCTATTTTAGATTGTGAAAATAGTAGGGTTAAACTTGATATGCCAGCTGAAGGATCACAACAACTTAATTTGAGTTTTCATCCTGTAGTCAGTCGGAAGGATATTTTGCGCGATCGGCCTCTTGATCTTCGCATGAATGTTTACGATGCCAAGCATGGAAATATTGCTATTCGTGAATTTTATGATTCGGCTTCAGAAGTATCCAAAAAACAAGGCAAGAGATATATACGTGGAATATTGTACGCTTGGTTGCCTGATAGTGAAGGTGGCCCAGCATTACTTCAATCCTGTGACATCACGGAATCTATTTAGCTGCCCCGCCTTCAGGAATTTTTTTCCTTCGCAAATCTTAAGTACAGTTATTTGTCTTTATCCCGAAAATAGTGATTCTTTCAAACAATAAACTCTTCAAGGGAGTCACTATGATTTTTAAACTTACACAGGGTAATCTTTGTGAAACTAAAACAGATTATTCTTTTAATGACCTACAGTTTGATAAACTAATTTTTGGTAATAATGGCATTCATGAAATGAATTACAACGTTTTTAACGAATCGTTTCTTTATCTCGGCCGTCAGGTATCAAACAATAATTCTTTTATTACTTTTTACGCACTGGATACTTTTGGGCGTGGGGTTCTTATTGAACTTAAAACCGATGAAAATAAACAAGGAACTAATACCCAGTGCCTGAATACAATTAATTTTACGGCCACCAGAACCGGAGAAGACTTTGTGAACTTTTGTTTAGGTCATAAAGCGTCGGAAGAAGAGACCTATACGATAAAGCAGTTCATTAACTGTGAATACACCCAGATCAATAATGATTCACGTGTTGTACTTATGGGCCGTTCATTTGATCCCTCAGTTTTCAACCTTGGTAACTGGATGACAGAAAACAAGTTCGCTTTTAAAGCAATTCGTTATTTTTCGACAAAATTGAATGGTGAAACTCTCATCGAGTTTTCGACCGAATTCGAAACATTCGCCAAATATTCATATAATTTGAAAGACGTAAAAAATATGAAATTTCAAAATCAAGAAAATCGTAAATCAACGGTGTTCTTTCATGACATTGGTCACGCTGATGAAAAATGGTGGAATTTTCTTCAGAAAACAAATGTTGTTACAGCATCGTATGATAATTTTGAATCTTCTGCGTGCCGCGGATACAATCTTTTAAACCAATATATCCCAGGTGATGTGGTCATTGCATATGCGAAAGACGTTGGAGTTGTTGGTTTTGGTACCGTAACTTCAAAAGGTTATGCTTATAAGAATCATGATATAAATGAATTTGCTAATTCTCATTACCACACTCAGTCCGTTCAATGGGAAGCTGTTCTTCCATTATTTCAAGCAGTCTCAATGACAAAAGTAAATGAAATTGGTCTTAAGTGGCCAGTTCAAACAAAACAAGAAATTCGCTATAATAAAGGAACAATTGACGTCCTTTTAAATGAAATTAAAGCTTGTTTTAATAAAAAGAAAGTAGCTTAATCTCCTTTTTGGGCCATCTTTGTATGGCCCAAAAAGTTTAAAAATATCAGTAAAATTCCTATCTAGCTTTGCTTACCGCCAACATTTTGTGGCTTCTATGCCCCATAATGTGACCAAGACCGTTTTATTCATTTTCTTATGACATCCATCTCATTGATTCTTTGCAATTAATTAAGAAAAGCTTAACTAATGTATTATGAAGAAGGAGATTTTATGAAGAAAATTTGTCAAACACTTACGATGATTATTTCCTTTCAGCTTGCCGTTGGTTGCAATGGGGCTGCCGGACCTAGCGGTGCCATCATTGTTCCCAAAACTCCTAATCCATCTTCTGGTGACTCTCTTGAAATTAGCGGTTCAATAGCCAGAGTCATTAATACTTTAAGTGGTCTTATGATCTCTTCAGCCTACGCTGCCGAAGGTGATTTATACATTTATGATGTCACCAACCCTTTGGCGCCAAATAAAATGCATACCGAAACTATTTCTGGAAACAACACGTTTAAAGTGAAAATGAAAAAGTCAGAGGTAGGGTCTAAACTTATAAAA
>JBILYY010000058.1:0-18553 GCA_044377495.1 Bacteriovoracaceae bacterium
GTCCTTATAATAGATATGACAGCTTCTTATATGGAAGAATCATGCCAATATATGCAGAATAGAGGGTGTCTAAGTCTTTAATAGGTCATCTTGTAAGAAGTAATGAGTGTCAAAAGTTTAGACGGCCTATTGAATTATTTCTCAATCGCCTCATTGTACCAATTTGTCGTTTATTCTACGAAAATGATGCTCCAGAAAGCTCTATTTTTAGCGTTTCTACTACCGACTACGGTATGGGCAGTGGATTATTTAAAACTTGATCATCTTCAAACTGAATTACTGGCCGACTATCAAAAGACATTAGAGATTGCTGGTGCTCCTAGAGACATAAGGCAATCCTTAAAAAATAAAGAGGACAAGAAAGTACAAAAATCAATACTCGCGATTGAAGACTTTTTCGCAAAATACGATCAATACAACATGCTGAAGATTGATCTATTTATGTCCAACGCTCTGGGTGACGTCAGAGCAATGTATCTTCAAAAAAAATCATATCTAGACAAAAAATCTCACAGAAAACTTGAAAAATCTCTAACCAACATTGAAACAAGTTTTCATGGTTACGGGGTTAAAAAAATCAATTTCGGTAAAGCTAATGATTTTGAAAGAGTTGTGGCCGGCAGGGATTTCTTCATCGAAATTGGAAACTTTTCTAATCTTTTAAAAGAGGCCCTTGGTGGAGCGGCCAACCGTATTTGGGGAGTTGAACTATTGCCTTTTATCGATAATGGAAAAGAGTTTTTACCGCTTACAAGTGATTTCCTGAAACTCCTCTATTCATCGTATTTTCAAACAAAAAAGAACAAACCAAACCAGGCGCCTATTATCGATTCACTGAGAAATATTTCTCAACACATTGCCAAGAATCGTCATACAAGAACCAAATGGTTTGGCCTTGAAAATATGGGACCAATGCCACTTGATGGGGAAACAATTAATGTTTTTGCATTCATGCATGCCAATTCCTACTTTGACACTTCAGTTCAAGGGACACTAAAACTAGACGGTCTAAGTTCTATTGGAAACGTGGATGTTGCGTTTCCTGGGTTTCTAGCTAAAAGAATGGTGAAAAGCGATCACATCATTACTGTTGGCCATGGTGATACGATGGGAAAAACAAAAAACCTGATACAAACGAAACAATTAAATAAATTTTTTGTCGCTCCTGAAGGCTTAACACCAATAGGCTTTTATGAAATGAGGCCTCTCGTAGACATTTTTACTGAGAGTATGTATGCAATGATTGAAAGCGGTTTAAAAATTAACCTCTACCCAGTTTCATTCCCTGAAAACTTTCGTTTTATGAACGACTACCGACGTCCTGTAGAAGGGGACCTCCTGGCCTACGGAATTATCCATCCTCATTTAGATACTCAAGACCTGGTGCAATTATTGAATGTGACTAAGAACAAACAAGCAGTAGCGCAGCTTATTCGTTGGATATGGTTTAGCGATTTAAATAATGATGCTGATCACGACATGGGGATGCCAAAACCAACACAAATGAAAGAATGGTTTGATGCGATGGTATGGGGTAATTTGTGAACAAAACAATTAAGGGTGTAATAAAGCCTACCGAACTCATACCATTTATAAAATCTGGTAATGCCCTTAATGCCTTGATGGTTATACTTCTCTACTCTGTGGCATTTGGGCTTATTTATTTATCTCACATGATGGCGTCACTGCCAGTGACTCTTATCTCTATGCTCCTCATGGGCGCCATCCAACACACTATTGCGACTTACATTCACGAAGCGGCCCATGGCCATGTTTTCTCAAATAAAAACCTTAATGATAAGTTTGGTCAATTCTTCTTTGCGGCACCATTATTAGGTTACCTGGAAGATTATCGCTACTTCCATTGGGAACATCATCGGCATACAGGGAAGATTGATAAAGATCCAGAACTGATGCTCTATCAATTTCAAGGTATAAAAACCTCAGGCTTTTCTTCGAAAGAAGTCCTCATGGTATTTATTAGATCTATCACAGGTATCACTACAATTAAGGGCCTTGTGTTTTTGAATAAGTACTACATGACGAAGCGAAAAGAGGGTTTGATAAAAAATCCCGGTTTTTTTGAACATGCAAGTGTGGCATTTTGGGTCATTGTTGTTCCTCTCATCATGTGGAAGATGAACATGCTTGGTACCTACCTTATCGTGTGGATTGTTCCAATATTCACTATCTTTGCAACACTGCTTTCATGGCATGGGTATGGTGAACACATCAGAGAAAAAGAAATATGCCTTTCTCAAAATACCTTTACCCACCGCTTTAATTTTCTGACAACTATTTTTCTGTACCCGATCAATTCATCGTTTCATCTGGAACATCATCTCTACCCACAACTACCATGGCATGAAATAAGGTCATTTAGAAAATGGGCGGACGAGAAGTCTGAATACAAAGAACTTGCTTCAAGACTTGAAGTTGATTCATACTTTTATGGAAAAAAGTCTATTCTCCATTTGTCTTTCCCGAAGAAAGAAAACTAACGAATTACTTTAACTTTTGGAAATTCTTTCTTCATTTCTTTTAAAAGCTCATTCATATGTGCCTCCCCTTTGGTTTCAAGGGTAAAGAAAACATTTGTTCCTGTTATTCCAGTTTCAGAGGAATCTCGATCATGAACAACTTGTAAAATATTAGCCCCAACATCTTTTATTATTTTCGTCAGTTGATGAAGAACACCCGGACGATCTGAAATGGGAATTGAAATTCTTATTTTTCGATGTGATTCAATCAACCCTCGATCGATGATTCTTTCGAGAAGATTTACGTCAATATTACCACCACAGATAACCAGGATTATTTTCTTCCCTTGAAACTTCTTAGGATCTTTGTGAAAGACCTGATCAAACAATGCAAGAGGCAGTGCCCCTGCACCTTCAGCGATAACTCTTGCCTTCTCCATAAGCTGAAGGATTGCCCATGCCATTTTTTCGTCATCTACTGAATATGAAGCATCCACAACTTTTTTCAAAGACTCAAACATCTCTTTGTTTACATTCTTGACTCTTATTCCGTCAGCAAAAGTGTCTGCCTTATCTGAGGTAACAACCTTACCTGACTTTAAAGAATCAACCATTGATGAGCAGCCACTGGCCTGACCTGCAATTAATTTAATTTTAGATTTGTGACCTTTTAGAACCTGTCCCATTCCAGAAACAAGTCCGCCGCCGCCAATTGATGAAAAAATATAATCGGCATCCGGAAGCTGATTCAAAATTTCAAATGCTACTGTTCCCTGTCCTGCAATCACTAATGGATCATGAAATGGGTGAACAAATACCATCTTCTTTTTCTTCATCATGTCTTTAGCAACTTGAAAACACTCTTCAATGTTTTGCCCTTTCAAAACCACTGTGGCACCAAGCGCCTCCGTGTTTCTGATTTTTGTCAAAGGCGAGCCTTCAGGCATTATTATTGTGGCCTTCACTTTAAAACGATTCGCTGCCCAGGCCACGCCTTGAGCATGGTTTCCAGCGCTCACGGCCAAAACGCCAAGCTTTTTCTCTGCAGCAGTCAGCGACGAAATTTTATTCGTTGCTCCTCGCATTTTAAAGGATCCAATCGGCAACATGTTTTCAAGTTTTAAATAAATCTGGCAGCCATATTCTTTAGAGAGCCATTCATTATACACAAGAGGTGTCGGTTCAATGATTGCCTTAAGTGTTTGGTAAGCCTTTTTAAACTGACTAAATTCAACTTGCATGAAAACTCCTAAAAAATATCAATGAGAATTCTACCGCCCAATGAAAAGAAAATGCCAGATGCCAAAAGCAAAAGCCAACGCGATGGAAAAGATTTAAAAATGGTAGATGCCATAAAGGCACTTCCACAAATGAAGAATGTGATAATGCCAATTTCGATAGCGCTCATGTACTTTTCTGGCAGCGGACCCATACTTATTCCAGAAACAAGTGCATCAAGACTCATCGCCAATCCCAAGAGAATCAGAGGAATCAATTTCCATATGACTGGTCTGATTTCTTTCTTAAAACTTTCCTTAAAAAGTCTTAACCCAATGACTACAAAAATAAGCCCAGCTAAAAGTTGATAAAGATGGCCATAAGCAGAAAAGCTAAGCAAATAGCCGCCATGACTCCCAATCCAGATCATTAAGGCCTGAAAAAATCCAAATAATGTGCAAATGATCAATCCGCGCGATAACTTTAGTTTATTTGTTGCCTGAAAATTAAGAAGACCAATGGCAAAGCACATGACCGCTGCATCCAGGGCCAGGGCAACACCCAGCAACGTGGTCTCAACTGAAAACATGCAAAGTCCTTTTAAGCTAATATTTCAACATCTATTAGATGAAAAAGCAAAGTGATCATGGTACTTTTGTTATATGAAGAGCTTTCAGCGTATTATTTTCCTTTGCATAGTCGGTACCTATTCGGTGATATTGGCCGGTGCTGTTGTCCGAGGTACTGGATCAGGTCTCGGTTGTCCGGATTGGCCTCGATGTTTCGGCCAATGGGTTCCTCCCATGGACATTCATGATCTTCCTGAAAATTATAAAGAAATTTATAAGATTGCTGGCAAAAGCATCGCTGATTTTGATCCCTTTAAAACCTGGACTGAATATATCAACCGTTTGTTAGGAGTTATACTAGGCTTAGGAATTGTGACACTTTTTATCAAATCTTTTGGCCTTAAAGAACAAGAGAGAAATCTACCTTGGTTCTGTGGTGGTCTTCTATTTTTAGTTATGATTCAAGGAGGCGTTGGGGCACTTGTCGTTTCAACTCATCTTGCGCCTTTTTTAATTACCGTTCACATGTTCCTCGCCGTTTTACTTTTATTTGGCCTACTTTACCTAAGAAAATATTGTGAAGACCTTCAAGATATTTCCATCGTTCCTCAGATTGACCTTAAGGCACTAAGAATTTCCAAAGGGCTAGTCTTCTTCGTTTTTATGCAAATCCTTATGGGCACTCAGGTACGCCAGCAAGTTGATCACCTGACTCGTGATACTCAAACGGCAACACACGAGAACGTAGTCAGTCATTTAGGCGCCATGTTCTATACTCACCGTTCATTTTCGCTTATCATCCTAGGATGCTTTATCTATTTGTTAACGTATCTTCACCGCACTCGCTATAACCGCAAGGCATTCCTTCTCGCATTTATGGCATTCTTGTGTGTTCTGGGAAATATTGTCAGCGGCATAGCTCTGAATTATTTTGGCTTCCCGGCCAATGCCCAACCCCCACATCTGCTATTTGGTGTCATGTCAGTTGGATTCTTGTACTGCCTCTATCTGAACCTTAAAGGGACTCTGCTTGAGGATTAAAACCTCGGCTTCGGGTAAATTCGTACATTACAATTGAAGCCGCAACTGAAACATTTAAGCTTTCTACCAAACCACATTGCGGAATTTTAACCCAATTTATTTGGGGATAATCTTCTTTTCTAAAAGAAAGTCCAAAAGCCTCGTGACCTAGAATAAAGGCTGACTTGTCCGGAAATCTCACCTCATGCAAACTCAAAGGGGCCTCAGAATCAAAAGCGTAAAAAGTAAAACCTTGAGATTGATAGTGTTGATAGCTCTCAATGAAGGTTTGCCTCATAGTCCATGGAACACGTTTCATACATCCCTTGGCCGGCATGGGGTCAAAATAAATAGTACCCACGACGTCTACTGCCTGCGCACCAAAAGCTTCGGCGGAGCGTATGATTTTCCCGATATTAAAGTCAACTTTTAGGTGATCCAGGATCAAAACGTAAGGAAATGGGCCTGGTTTGGACATTACTTTGTTAAGAAGGCGCTGGCGCTCAAAACTCTTTTGCATATGCTGGTGTTTGTTCATAAGATAATCCTATCGAAACTGTTTTAAAAAGGCGAAGGCATGTTAGGTTTTCTGGCAATGGGTCTTACCTCTCTTATGATTTATACCTTGGTGAAGAATGCACTTCTCGGAAAGCAGCTTTCACAAGGTGATCAGTTTAGTGGCACCATCGAACTTATTATTCCAGTTACGGCGAAAACAGAGCTTTTTCTTGAGGCATGGCCAACACATCAAATTGCTTCGGGTCAACTTAAAGTCCATATCTTGATTGATGGACACAACCCTTCACTCAATGCCTGGCAGGAACTTCGCCAACAAAGACCATACCTTGAAATTCATAGCTTCCCAATGCGACCAACACACGTTGAACCAATTCCCTGGATGCTCGATCAGATTGCACCAAAAATCCAAAGTCAGATCGTCATCATTGGTGACGCAGAACTGGTGCCCACTGAAAGCGCTTTCTTGTCTGTGGCAAAAAATATCGCCGATAGCGATCGATCATATTTTGTTGTCCCGCAAACTGCGAAATTTAACATAATAGGCGAAGCTGTTTCTGTTTTAAACCCTACTCTTGCTTTCACTTCTTTTTTTGGTTTTCAAAAATGGCGTCGCAACTTAACACACTCTCTGTTGAGCATTTCTCAGGGGTGGATGGCCATGAACCTTAAAACGTTTAAAGAGCTTGATTTCAAAACGGTCAGAATCTCAACATGGAAAGAGGCCATCTCAAGACAATGGGACGAAAGCGGCAAAACCTATTATCTCGCATTCGGTGAAAAACATTTAATTCGTTTATATCCAGTAGACACAAAAATTTTGACGAATCAACTCAAAGACAAATGGGATGAACTTTGGATGAAGCGTGACAAAGTTGGCTTTTGGCTTTATTTGGTAGCACTCTTCTTATGGTCATTTCCAGTCATATGCCTTCTTACACACCCGTACTGGTCGATAGCGAGCTTATTTCTTCTCTTACTTTACAGATTTTTCTCAAAAATCATTTTTCAAGAATCTTGGAAAGCTATCATACTTCACCCGGTCGCCTGCGTTTTCTGGCTTGGAGCTTTTGCGTGGTGGTTGAGTGATAGATTGAAAGAGAAGTATGCTGCGAGACAAAGCAGAGGGATGAACTAGTTCACCCCTCAAGATTTTTTAGATTATTTGCAAGATTTCTGAATTGATGCAACTAGCTCAAGATCAACATTTGGCCAAGTCACACCTTCATGTTTTTCAAAACAAGCTTTTGTTAAAGCAGTCAGGTTGTCTTTCATTCCAAATTCAAGAACATCGATAGAACCTTTAAGAGTTAATTTGCCTGCTGGCTCATCAAATGCACTCGTCATTGAAACAACTTTAGTTGTTCCATTCATGCTCATTTCAACATCCACCATATTGTCAGTCGTTTTCAAAACTTTTCCAGTGATCTTGACTCCCTTAAGCATTTTTTTGAAGAAAAACTGGGCAATTTTAAGGTCGCGGCCTTTGTCCCCTGAATCGATTGCCTGAGAGTTGATGACAAAAGATGCAGTTAAAAGCAGATCATTTATTGATTTTGAGTTAGTGGTCTTGATGGCAAAATCAGAAAACTTTGCAGATACACCCAACTTTTTAGGTGTTTTGAATGCTGTCCAACCCACAGTTGAGCCGTCTTTACTATAATCAAAAGAGCAGATTTGTGGTTTGGCAAAGCTTGAAATGCTAAGGGTCAATAGTGCGAGAGTTAAAAAGATCTTCATGGGGACTCCTAAAATTTATTTAATGCAAAATGTCGTATTAATTTGCCTTTCCATTGTCATTCAGCTTCGAACTCTTTACAATGGAAAACAACTTTAAAAGGGTGGAACTATGGGTTTCGGTAGAAAGAGCCAAGCGACAAAAATGCTTCAGCGCAAGGGTCAAGCTAAGAAAAAAGCTAAAATCAAAGAAAAAATTGCTGTAGCGAAAGCTAAAAAGAAAAAGTAATTAAAATCTTAGCGTTGGTAAAAATGGCCCGAGGGTAATTTCCTTTGGGCCAACAGCTGTAAGTAGTATCTGGATTTTTCTCTGCATCGTATTCGCTTCCATGACCTCTTTTTTCTTGTCCATATCATCCAGTAAAAACACCGCACAATAATTTAGCAAGACTTCCGGATCATCAAGCGTATGTGAAAAATTCTGCCTCTGAGTCGGGTCCATTAAAAAATTTGCCGCCCATCTTTCGAGCAGACCATGCAAACTTTCAAGTTCATATTCAACTGAATCATCCACGTATAGATTCTCAACAAGTTGTTTGTAATGATAAATCTTATAAGGATTTTCCTGATCAAAATCTGTCAGCATACATTTTTCTGAGCCTGTAATGAAGATATCCATCCGCCCATCGTCATAAGTGGTAAGAATATTGGGGATGCCGGCGATGCAAATCACACCTTTATAATTATTGCGAGAATTGTATGGGACCACTGCGACGGGAATTTGATTTTCTATAGCATCCTTAATCATTCGGCGATAGCGAGACTCAAAAATATGGTAAGGAAGAGTAACCTTCCGAAACAGTATGGAATTGTTGAGGGGTAAGAGATAAACCTTGTTTTCCATAAGCTTGTGACTCCTGTCCCAAAGATACGCAGCTTTTTTAAGTTCGCAAGGACGGCGCGCCTAGGGCATGAAGTCATTTAAAACTTTCGCATATGTTTCAATTTCTCTTATGATTAATCATTGCCACTTTATTGGGAGTATTTATGAATAGCCACTACAAACTATTGATCGGACTAATTGCCGGTATCGTATTAGGAACCTTGGGACATTCTTATCAAGATGTCGTTTGGGTTGCCTCAATTAACGAATACGTTATGGCACCCGTTGGACAGATCTTTCTAAGACTCCTTTTCATGGTTGTGGTTCCGATGGTTTTCTCGGCACTGATACTTGGAGTATACGATCTCGCCAAGCATCAAGGTGTAGGCAAGATTGCATCAAAAACTCTTTTTTATACTGTCATCGCTTCTACTTTTTCAGTCTTGATTGGAATTGGGCTTGTGAACTTCTTTAAACCTGGAGAAGGCTTTAAAGTTGATACATCTATTTTGGCCATCTCACAAAGCAACATTGATACGATCTCAGCAAATGCTAAAAACGCAAAAACATTTGCTCAGGCAATGGTCGAAGTTATTCCTAAAAATCCACTAGAAGCTGCAGTTAAGGCTCTTGATGGTGAAATGCTAGCACTCATGTTCTGCGCTCTATTTTTTGGATATGCTTTCTTCCTCTACCAAAAAAGTTCCGAAGGACTTAAAGAGCTCAAGATCATGGCCATCTTTGATGAGATCTTTCAGGCCTGTTTAAAAATTGTCGAATTTGCCATGAAGATCGCACCCTACGCAGTTTTTGGAATTGTATTCGGTACCGCATTTAAATTTGGACTCTCCATTTTTGAATCACTGTTCTATTTCACAGCAGTCGTAGTCGCCGGACTTTTGATTCAACAGTTCGTAGTCTATTCACTTATGCTTAAATTTATTGCCAAGCGCTCGCCTTGGCAATTTTTCTCTGATTGCAAAGAAGTCATGCTTTACGCTTTCTCAACTTCTTCATCAAACGCTTGCCTTCCGAAATCTATCGAGACAGCAGAGCACAAACTTAAATTAACTCCATCAATTTCAAGATTTGTTCTAACCGTTGGAGCAACTGCAAATCAAAACGGAACTGCCCTCTTTGAAGGTGTTACCGTTCTCTTCCTCGCACAAGTCTTCCATGTCGATTTATCTATCGCTCAACAATTCCAAGTCGTGCTTATGTGTATCATCGCCGGGATTGGTACCGCTGGAGTTCCAGGCGGATCACTTCCGATGATCATGATCATCATGAATGGCGTGGGAATTCCGGGCGAAGGGATTGCGCTTATTCTTGGTGTCGATCGTTTCTTAGATATGTGTAGAACGACATTGAACGTAAGTGGAGATCTAGTGATCGCTGCATTAGTCGATGATAAGAAAACACATTTGGCGATGGAAACTAAAGATCAGGTGCTCGTTTAGACTACTTTGTAATTTGCGAGCTGTAAGGATAAGGGATACTGTTTACTAAATCTCTGGCAAAAGAAAGAGAGTATTTTTTATTCAATTCCTTGTCCTGACAAAAAATCGCAATTTCGGCATCGTTAGTTGATCTCTCGTCCAGCGGGTTGTAACTTCCAGTTATAACCACATCATCATCAATCATCATATTCTTCATATGCGAATAACTAAAATATGACCAGGCCCTAAACAGGGGCGTTTCCTTATGCGTCTTCTCAAAAAACTCGGCCCCCTCACGAAGTGCTTTATCAGTTGATCGATTCAACATCGCCTGCATGAGCTTATCCTTCAAACCAAATTTTCTCTCTGGTAATCCCGTATTAGGAACAGAATAGACTGAGTAAGGGTTAACTGCGGCGTTGAACATCATTTCAACCCGAACACCTTCATTTTTCGCCTTATTAAAAGTATTAATCAAAAGCTCATTGTACCCAATTTCTGGATGATCAAACGTTTCATGAAAATCTCGTCTCACCGAAGAAAACCAAATGCGATCTTGCGCGGCCTTGATGTACTCACCTACCGTTTTAGAAACTCGATCACGTACACTATGTCTTTCTTGAGTCACAACCCGGCACAGCCCGGCAGGGCGCTCATGACGTGGTAAAGAAAACCAGCGTGAATATTGCTCTGGCCCTCGAAGGCCATCTGCTCTTTCCTTTTCTTGCATATCCGAAATTGCTTTAGAAACTAGCGGACCAATTTGCTTTGAAGATTTTGAATAGATATTCCAAATATCAAGGAAACGTTTTGCCATGTCAGTCACTGCAGGGCCAACCACATTCATCCCCGAATCATGAAATAAAAAGTTAAAGCCCGTTGCCTGTACTTGAATATCAATGAGATTCGCCCCTAAGAATATCCCCTCTTGAAAATCACTCATCCAAAGCTTTACGTGCATGGCCGAACCATTGAAAATCATCCCCGGCACCAAAATCAACTTGATGCCATTATCGGCAAATATCTTACGACAATTCATTTTTTGCATCGACTGTAGAGTTTTATCAACTAAAAGTCTTACATCCACACCATTTTTGGCACGTTCAATAAGCGCATCAACAAGTGGCTTTGTGCTTTCGTCGCAGGAAAAGAGAAGCGCACTGGCCCAAAGTGTTTTCTTAGTCCTATTAACTAGAGAAGTAATACGTGGAAGAACATCCTTATCCAGGAAGGGATCAAAGCGATTTCCAGACGTCAGTTCAGAATCAGAGAGAAGATCTATTTTGTTATGAAAAGCAGAAGTATCTTTAATACCATCACGCACAGATCCCGAAGCTTGCGTAATCCAATCCATGTCTTTAGGTTGAATTTTAAACATTGGGGGATGATTAAGCCCGCCCCAGTCAGAAAGAGTCGTTTGTTTTTGCAAAAAGTGTTTCTTAGAAAAAGAATAATCAAGCCCTCTAAAATAGTTTTCCTTAGCATCTAAAAAATTCGTTGAATTCTCCAAAGAATTAAATCTAAGCACATCAGTCTTAAAAAGAGCTTGAACGTATTCAGGTGTTAAAATTTTATTCGGGCTCAAAATGTTATCATGTTCAGTAAAATACAAATCCTCAGAATCAGAGTTTAAGCTGATAACACCCTTAGAATCTGTTTTGATTAATTGAGCAGCTTCTTCCAAAGAAATTGGACTAGCAAAAGCACCCAAAGGAATTAGGCAGAGTGCGAGTATTAGGAAGTGTGACTTAATTGCTAGACCATTCATATACAAACACAATTGCAATATCCATACCGCCTAAAACACCATCAGATTCAATTTGTTATCGAATTTATGTCTAGAAACGGGATTAATGACAAAAATTTTTGCATATATTTTGAAAAAAACGACGAAATGACTAAAAAATCCTCCCTCGGGACTTCAGTAAATTCAGGGCTTTAAATTAAGAATCTCTTAAACTTTTAACTCAAGTAAGCCCCGCAACCCTCCGTTAAGACATACATCTAAATAGTGAGGATTTATGTTTAAAAGCGCAGGCTTGTTTTTAGGTTTTTATATGGTTTCAATCTCATGCTTCGCAGGAGCACTACCGCTGAATTGTCAGACGAGTACAGCGACGGAAGAGAATTTGAATGAGTTGGAGAAAGTTGCTTCCAGAGTAGATGATTGCCCGAGACCAAAAGACGGAAAGTTTTTAAATCTTTGTACATTAATTGAGAACCAGGATTTCGAATACAAAAAAGAACTGCTTTCTATGTCTTGCGCTGATTCAAAAAAAGACTCCACTGAAACAGTAAAATCAAAAGTTAATCATATGTGGGAACAATACTATAAAAACTTTGGTTGCAATAATACAGGATTCCTTGTCCCCGAAGGGAATGTTCTTAAATACAGTATTAACCAGGGATTTGAATATTTTATAGACGGGGTCGTTGAGGATTTCGGACTGAATATTAACTTAAAGGATCCTTCAGACAACAAAACGCTTTTGGACTTCACGTTGGATGAAATCAATAGATACAAACAATATCCTAAGTATCAGGAGAAGGTAAAAGAGTTAGAACAAATTTACACCCACTTAAAAACTGATCTTAAAGCTAAACATTCAAGCGAATTATGAAAATAAAAACTCTTCTAATATTTGTGTTTTTTTCTATGACTGCATATGCCCAAGATGAAAAAGAATGTATTGTCGAGGGTGAAATTGAAAGATTGGCAAATAGCGCAATGGATCTAAACTTTCCATGCAGTCGAGGACAAAAAGACATACCTATATACAAGATACTGTCAAAAGCTGATGACAATGTATCAATTCAGGATTTTTGCGAAAAATGCAAAGAACCCCAAATTTTGACAAATAACAAATTAAAAACGGCAAATTTCAATTCTGAAAATAAAAAACAATTTGCGCAGGCCACGCTGAATGAGTTAAGGAAAAACTTGTCAGGAACAATGATCGATCTTATGTCACTAAGGTCAACATTTAGTATAAATTTCAACCCCGAAGAAGCTGCAAAATCATGTAGCACTGATCAGCTTGCGAAGAGTACATGTAAAGATGGAACATCACTGCAAGAAATTATCAAAGAAACGCTTGGCGAACAAGATAGTTTTCAAAATATTCAAAAGCAACTCGGCTACGAAATTGCAAACACCCTGAATCCCCCTCCGTATAAGGAGAATGGACTTTTATCTCGGCAAGAATCATCATGCGGAATCTCAGACAACGAACTGCTTAATGCTAAGATGAAGTATTGGGAAAGCCTAATGACTCCAGAACTTATTAACGTTTTTCAGACAAATAACGTGGATTTTGAAAAAATCAACACATTCCCGGAATCAACTCAAGAATCAATTAAAGAAATGTCTCAACATCCTATGATTAAAGCACTTCTAAAAGATGGAAAAAAGATGAATGCTTTCATTAAATCTTTTAAAGGAAAGCAAGTAACGCAAGATACGATTACTAAACATCTGTTCTCCGACTCTAACTCGAAAAACTTGGCCAATGAGTTAGGCAATAGATGCAAGACAGCTTTTGAAACAATCAAAACAACATTCTGTTCCACCAGTTTCAAAGAAGGAAATGTCCTCTTTAGTGATTTATCAGCAATGAAGATGAATTTGGGAAAAAAGCCCCTCAATGAGAACAAAGAAGAAAATCTTTATTCGTTTTGCTACGGAATTAAAACAAAAACGAATAAACCAATCCTTTTCCAATCCGTAAATGAAAATCTTAGCCAAAACCTGCCTGAAAAATTTCAAAAATTAAACCATAAGCAACTTAGCGAGGATTTCTACAATGATTCGTTTCATACTCCTAAAGAAGATATTTGTCCCTTACTAGTCACGCAGACATGTGATATCAAATCAATGAACTGCTCAATCTCCAAATTCCTCAAAGCTTCAAGAGTTCCAAATTCCCCTCAATCAAAACTCCTCGCCTCCCACGACCCAAACATAGATAGAATCCTCGGCTCCCTAATCGGATCCGCACCTACAGTAGATACAAAAACTCGTACTTTCCTAACCGAGCAAGGCATCCTTCCAAAAGCCGATGGAACAATTGTCGAATCAAAAGACAACCAAATCCGCAATCCAAGCACGTACTCCTCTTCAGTTAAAAGCTTTGAGGAAAAAGCTGGTCCTACTCCACAACTTAACAATCCGACGCAAATAAACCAAACAGCAAAAACCGACTCTCCTGAATCTTGGAAAGGTGCTGACGTAAATAATTCGACCAGCGATGAAAACAATGCCGAAACTAGTGGTTTTCCGAAAAAGAAGAACAAAAAAAGTAATTTTGATAGTTTGGCTGGAGATCTAGATAATAACGATGAATTCAAAGACAAGTTCACTGACAGACTGAATAAACTAAAAAACAAAAACTCTTTAACTAAGAACAAATCTGGTAATGATGAGCAAGACGAAGAGGAGGACTATGTCTCTGGAGAAAAAAAATATAACTCAAACACTGTCCTCAATGGATCATCTAATATTCAAAGTGGCTCAGGCACTATAACTACCCCACTTACCACTCCAACTCAGACTTTTTCCGGGCATAAGAGTGGGAACGTTGCCACCATTGATAAACCAGGAGTTCAAGAGACATCAATAAATAAAGCAATGCGAGAAGCTCTGGACCGTTCCCCGGCGAATGGGTCAATTGCAACAAGCCCAAAAATTTCATTATCTAAAAATGACAATAACCAGGATGAAATAAATATAATGATTCCAGATGAAAACAAAGATGGAACGAAAATCATGCTAAATCAATATTCATCAAATCTAGAAGAATCAATTAGCAATGAACTCGACAAGTTAGGCACAAGCCTCATAAGTTCAGATTCAAAGAACGAGCTAGTTCTGAAACTTGGAAATTATACCATCAAACTTGTACGTAAGGATGTTTATAGCCCTTTCATGGCAACTCAATCAGGCAACAATCTTCATCCACATTATGTTACCTTCTTACTAGACTATTTTAACAACTTAAAGAACCCCAACCCCAAGAGCAGGGTTCAACATATTAAAAGCTTATTTAAAAGTAAAAATCCAGAAGAACAAACAAACCTAAATTAGACTGAGGTTTGCGCAGTATACTAGGTCTTCGGAACTTGGACTGAATTAGATTCAATCACTGACTTAAATCCCAACATCCCCTGGTAAAAAACCTTCGTCTCCCCCGTTGAAGACTGCATTGAAGAATCAATTGAACCTTTCAGTCCTTTGGCCCTCATAAGGATATCGGAGATGCAGCCTCCAAGATAATTAAATAGGTCGGCAGACACCTTCGTTACGATGACCTCTTCTTGATAGTAAAAAGATGTTCTACTCGATGTTTTAAGCGAATGCTCCAGGATATTTACTCCTTTCTTCTCGTCTTCAGTGATCTTGTGAGAACGAAAAGGAGTACCATCACACTTCAGCATAAGTTCATTCGTAACCAGCCCTTGTTGCCCAGTAACCGAAACTTGCAAAAAATATTCAAAACCATCATTTGTCTTAATCAAGTAAGGATTGAGTTTAATCGCATTAAGAACATTGAATTGATCATTCTTGGCTGGAGTAATAATCGGCTTTCTTTCTTCATATAATTTAACGATCTTGTCCGAGGTATACTTAACTTCATCTGTAATGCGATCTTTTGTTTCCGTAATTCCTATCTCTGGCACGAGATTATCAGGAGCCAGAAAATCTTTCAGAATAGAACAAGAACTTATTGAGAGTAAAAGGGAGCATGAAGCTGTAATTTTCAGTAAAGACATGTTTTTCACCCAGTATGGATTTAATTATTTTTTCTTAAATTTCTTCTTAAACCATAGTATCAGGGTTTCGATCATTTCCAACATATAGACCTCAATTAAAGTTCGTACATTTGAGAAGCTTGAAGTTGATTGTCGTCCCGCCATATTTGGACCCTGAACAACAATCTTCTAATTTTAACTTAAAAAAGGCTTGGTTGCAGTCCGTGAAATTGACACCCAGGTTTTTACAGGTATGCCCAATTGATTCCCTTGACTGACACTGATGCTCACCTTCTCCACGATAGATCCGAGGATTCGCTTCCCTATAAACCTCATCATCCATTTCGGTGATAAAGTCTATCTCCGTAGAATCTTCAAAAGCAAAAACGTTTAATGAAAACAACGCCATTATTATAATAAGTTTCATAACAAGTCCTTAGTTTGCAACCATTAGAAGATTTACCAGGTTTTCCTGTCCACTCTTGCGATCAACGGGAGTAACCTTTTCTAAATTCTCAATGATCACATCTTGCATTAAAAGTAACTTGGCCATATTTTCCGAGTAAAGGATCTTCCCTACCGCTAATGCTTCTGGACTAGGAATCTTTATCGGTAGAACTGCTTTATTATCTTTTCCAGTCATATTGATGATGATGTCCATACCTGAATCTTTTTCCACAATCTGTAAATTGGCCGTAGTCAAACCAGAGTTAAGTAATTTGGCAAGAGTCTTCAAGTCCTTATCTGCATAAGCCTTAATATAGCTTGCCATAAAATCAGGAAACAGTACTTTCTGATGATCTAATGCGAACATCACAAAATTCTCCATCAACAACTTATTGCTTCTGACAGAACAAACGAATGTAATATCTTTAGTGTCCAAATTCTCGATTCGAGTTTGCTCGTCTTCACAGTTTTGACTTGAAAGGATTTCTTTCTTGTAAGGTAGAAGATTGGACAAGATCGGCTCTCCAGCAAGAAGAGACGCTTGTACGATAGCAGACTGAGTAAATTTCAAAGCATTCCGAAGAAAGTCTTCTCCCCTATTACGTTCCTGAGAGCCCATCCAATAAGTGCTTACAATATGTTCATAGCTGCTTGCCCAATCAGACTTATCCACCTCCATCATCGGATAGAGAATAATTAAACTCGTTAAGTATCTTTCTAATGCCCTAACTGAGATAAGATTCTTAATATCATAAATCTCGCTCTTGTTAAAGCCCGGGCTTGCTTGGCCACGTATATAATCTACTTTTTCATTGAGCATATTCATATCACTCACTGGAAAATGCAATGGCATGGTATCTAAACTTACGCCCGGATTAAATATCGCCAATGATGCCATTAAAGGCCGGTATGTATCACGTTCAAAACGCAACAAGTTATGTTCTTCATCACTAGAGAACACTGCTCTAAGTGGATTTTCCTTAAACAGTCCACCGGCAAAAGCTTTCTTAATACCAGACCTACACTCTTCAAAGCTTTCATCCCGCGTAATATTTCGAATAGACACAAGATCCTCAACCCTTGATGTGAACTGAGTATTTATTAGCCTTACGTTGTTAACACTGAAAGCATATGAGGAATTTTCGATTGAATTCTTAAATTTATCACCTAATTGAAAACTAATAATCTGTTCGCAGCTCCGAATCCCTGAATTGAGATAAACCTTACCTAGCTCCGATGTTACCAACACATCATCCCTTAATTGTGAGAGTGCGATCATTTCGTCCTGGTGATACCCATCAATCATTATTGCCATCTCTTTAATCATATCCATCGTTTTGATTTGCATTTCCATCATTACTTTTTGATTGGCAATGACTTCATCCAGTTTTGCACTGATTTCTGCCAACATCGCAGAGTCCTTACTTCCACCACCACCCATTAGCCCTGACATCATTGGGCTAGAAGACAATGCCATGGCAGCACCAAAAGGACCGCCCGTAGCGTATCCAACCATAACGCTTCCTACGGAACTGACAACACTGGCAACCTGTGATGCCGTCTTTATAACTTTATGCAAATCATTTTTAGGCCCTATTTTTAAGAGCTTGGTAAGGGTGTCGGCACTGGCCACAATCTTTGATAAATTGCCACCCATTTTTTCGGCTGCAACACCGCTCCTACCTATACTTTCATTAATTTTAGTTCCCTGAGAAAGTATGCTTGGATTCGTACCCCCAACATTGACCTTCTTGCCTTTGATAACCCGATTATACAAAAAGTCAGCAATACTTTTAGAATCAACACTTCCAGAATTCTCTGCACTTAGTTTCGCATTCTTATACATTTGCTCAATTTCATTAGTACTATCTCGCATACCTTCCGTGAAATCACGTATGTTCGTTTTGGTATCCTCTAAATGTTCTCCAATAGTTTTGACAAGTAAAACCGCCGCTTCGGCTTTTTGTTTTAACTCGTTAACATCTCTTATTACTTTCTTACCCTGCTCAATCAAATGCTTGATGCTGGCCTCATCTTTAACCATTATGAAGACGCCACCAGCAATCGCCCCCACGAGCAATGTGGTGTATTGTTCTTTGGTGTTTAAACCTGACGTTTTAAAATACACGTCTATTTTTTTTGCGAATTCTTGCGAATCTTTTATCGTCTTAAGTACTTTTTCTTTTGAGGCTTCTTTTGACTCCTTTAAAAGTTTGGCCGTAAGACTTCTATTCTGTGCAATCTCATATGCAATATCTTCTGACAATTCAATCGTGAGCTCATTTGCTTTCTTATTATAGGCAGAAAGTATCTCATCCAGAGCCTTGTTCTTCACGTATAAAAATACTGAGACTCTCAATTGCTCTTCAGGCGAAATAGTATTTGTCGAAAGATCGTTTTTTAAAGTATTAGAAATAAAAGAAGCATCTTCATAACGCTGACCATGGAAAAGGGCATCCTTGCGAATGTTTTCATTTTGTTTTTTCACTTTATCCAATATCTGTGCAACTTCCTTAGCCGATAGTGCGGCAATCAATTTACGAGCATCATCTTTTT
>JBILYY010000059.1:0-18490 GCA_044377495.1 Bacteriovoracaceae bacterium
TTTGTCTGTATTTCGATAAAGCGATCACTAAAATCTTCCCAAGGAATATGGATTGCTTCAGGCAAACGACTGGTGCCTTCAAAATCTATTGAAGTCACATCAATCAAAATGAAATCAAAATTGGGATTGCGGTACATTTTAAAAGCTTTATCAGGTGAAAGATCAAGGTAGGCGCGACCGTTTTGTACGAAATCATCAGAGAGCTGTTCTCCATTTTTTATGCGTATAAGATGGTTGCGTTCAATTTCAATAAGCTTATTGATGCTCGTTTCAAGCCCTAGAATTCTGCCTTCAAGGCGCGCAATTTCTTTCTCAAAAGTTTGTAACTGGCTGAAGACGTTCGTATGCTTTAAATTCATTCCACACCTCTGGTCTAACCATTTTAGCAGAGATGTGGCCTACTAAAAAAATGGGTAAATAGTGCCAAACTGAATTCTATTCACGATCATTGTTGTCAGGATTGCACCGGATATAAAAAGGCAGCCTTCATAAAATCCATAACCTATACTTTGCATTTCTGTTTCAATTTGCCCTGATAGGTCTCTGTCTTCACCCATACGAATAGGGAAAATCTTTACGAGTCCCTTTTTGAATAATGGAAAAATGATCAGAGAGAGAACAGTTTTAAGCAGAACCTGAATACAGTAGACGGTAATGTCATAATGTTCCTGATCAAAACAACTCGCAATAATGAAGCCGGCCCCAAGGGAGAACCCACCATAGGAAAAGCAAAGTGACATATTTTTCTGGATCAAAAGTCTGTTAAAGGTAAGTTTGCTGATGAAAGTATAGTACTTAACAGAAAAGCCAACGATGACCAGCATATAGAGCCAAAGCACCAGCAGAATTATAAGGGAGTTTTCTGCTTCCATCATGATGGTGCGGGTAAGGTAGGCTATTACAATGGCATGGCAAAAGCTTATTATGGCATAGCTCATATTTTTTCGTTTAAGAATTTCATCAGTGTAATCAAAGTTGTAAAAAACTATTGATTCAATAATAAAAAGCGATAGCAAATAAAGGACTATCGCTATACTTCCCCAAACTCCAAAATGGAAAAGACTAAGAACAATTCCGGTGGATTCATTGAACGTGATGGATGAAAAAATGATGGAAATTCCAACGAGCCTTGAAAAAAGATGTAATGTATCTGCTGGATTTTCGGCAGGATTAATTTTCTTGAGGACCTGTCTTTTAACGGTTGGGTAGAAAATTACGTGAGCATAGCGGTAAAGGTAAATCATGACACATACGAATGCGGCCAATAAAATTCTAATAATGAGGCGATCAAATATTTCGGCCATAATAGTTCCTTAAAAATTCTCTTTAAAGTATTCGATCATAAGTGTTCTTATATTCTGTTTTTTCATTCTTTCTTCGCGGAAAAATTGTGGAAAATTTTCACGAGTAATTTTGCCTTGAGGACCAAATTCATTATTAGGCCCGTAATATGTCTGATGTAAACTTATAAAAGATCTCATCTGTTGGAAGAAATCCATGTCTGGTCTGAACTTTCCCCAGCCGAGATACTTAGGGAAATTTTTAAAAACTTTATTAAATTTCCAATAGGTTTTGCCATTTTTCCTTGTTTTCCATTCACCGAACTCGCTATTTCCTAGATAGAGACTTCCAGGTGGCAAAGGAAGAAATTCTTCATCTGTGTCAGATTTCCTGTAAAGGCTAAGCCCCATGTTGGCCATGTTCTTTTTAGCAAATTCTTTGCTCGTTCTTACGATGAGTTCTTCGACGTTTTCATATCCAGAAATAACCCGGTATTTTTGGTAGTAGGTTTTAATTAAAAAACCAGTCGCATGAGTATCAATCAGAATAACAGTTGATTGAGTCCCTTTAATAAGCTTCGAGAAGGCCCTCGCATTTTGTAGATATTGAACACCATGCTCAGATGGGGAGAGGGCCTTGGATAGACCAAGGTAGCTAATCATCAAGATGGTATAGAGGAAAATTTTATACATAGTCTATGCCTGTATGATTTCCTGGATTTTTTTCTGAACTATGGGTGTGAGTTCTTCAAAATCGCAGTGTATCCGATTAACGGCATGAGACTCGCTGTACTTTTGAAATAAGTCAGTTGCTTCCTGAATATTCTTCATACTGGTGTGATTAACAGAGAGCAGTGATGATTCTCTTATGACTTTCATGGGGTAGTGTGTTTGCGGCGAGGTCGCAGAATAGTACTTTGAAAGTCTTCCTTTGGAGGAACATTTAATATAATCAATATTTTCAGATTTTAGAAACGTTTCCAATTGGTGCATCTGGGGTAAATGCCCAGCTCCAAAAGTTTCAAGGATCTTTTTAGGTATGCTGTTTTTAACAATTCTTTTTGCCCAGATATTTGATGATTTTTTGAGAACACGATAAAGATAGGCATCATCATGCTCTTGGTAAGCCTCTATATCTGCTGGAATTGAATACTCTGATTTTGCGCTCTCAAAATAGCGTAGTAGCATTTGCTCAAGACAAACGGCCCGATAGTGAAAATAAACCATCATGAACATATGAAAACGGGACAAAAGAAAATCATCAAAAGTCGAAATTGCTCTTTCTGAAATCCCCAGGAAAGCTCGATTACCTTCGACACAGATTTTGAGATTGTCGATTATCCAGTCGAGGTCAAATTTCCCGTAACTCACGCCACAGAAATAGCTATCTCTTAAAAGATAATCCATTCGGTCGCAGTCCATTTCTGAGGAAACTAATTGATGTAGTAATGGGAAATAATTAATTCCCTTAACCGTAAAATATTCTGGATGCTTGGTTTCACCAACAACTAGCTCAGCAACCGCGTCTGGAGAAATTCCGAATTCAGTCGTAACGCCTTTAAAGGCTTGAGTAAACGAGGAATCGGTAATTGATTTTATGGTGTAGTCTTCATGAGATGCCTGTCGATCTACACTTTCCAGAAACTGCTTAGGAAGTTTTAAAGCCGAAACATTTGGCATCACTGATTCGGTCGAGTGACTTAAGGGAGCGTGACCAATGTCATGCAAAAGACAGCCCAAGCGAAGTGTTTCTTTTAATCTTTTAATATCAGATGAATTTTGATCTTTAAATAAACTGTTAAAAACAAGAGTTGAAACGTGCATCACTCCAATTGAATGGAGGTACCTTGTGTGAGTGGCACCAGGAAACACATACTCAGAAAAACCTAGTTGCTTTATATTTCTTAATCGTTGGAAAAACGGATGCTCTAGAATTTCAATTTCAGAATCATTGATCTGAATTGAACCATGGACTGGGTCACGAATTTCCACTAAGTTCTCCCTTCTTCTCCCTGCAATTCACGGGTGTACCGGTGAATCCAGTCTGCAATATCGCGTGATTCATGCATTGGCTTTCCATCAATAAACAGACAAGGAACAGTGCCTCGGCCAGTTTCCTTGATGAGTTTTTCTTTTAATTTGTGATCATCATGAATATCCAACATTTGGACTTTCTCTTCGAGACCTGCAAGTCTTATTGCCGAAATGACAATTTGACAATAAGGGCACTGCTCAAAGTAATAAAGTTCTAATTTTTTTTCTTTCATATTTACTCCCACTTAAAATAAAAATGGCCCCAGTTTGGAGCCATTTTTTATTACTTAGTCATCGTCTTCTTCATCTTCATCTTCATCTTCGTCTTTAACTTTCTTTTTAGGACCTTTAACGTACTCTACGTCTTCATCCGACTCATCTAATTTTTCTTCTTCTTTTTCTGGTGAATCAAGACCTTCTTCATAGCCCCATCCGTAACCGTAGCTGGTTTCGTCTTCATCATCAACGACATCATCAGCAGGTGGCTTTGGCTCGCCTTCTTCTTCATCATCAGCGTCGAACTCATCTTCAAAATCATCATTTATGGTATCAGCTGTGTAATCTTCTTTAAATGGAATCGTTGCAGCGTGTGCAGGTGTTGATTTTTTAACAACAACAGGTACGACTACTTTCTTTTCTTTTTTTGGAGCTGCTTTCGCCGGAGTTTTTTTGGCCGGAGCCTTCTTAGCGACAACTTTTTTTGCAGTTGCTTTTTTGGCCGGAGCCTTTTTAGCGACAACTTTTTTTGCAGTTGCTTTTTTGGCCGGAGCTTTTTTAGCGACAACTTTTTTTGCAGCCGCTTTTTTGGCCGGAGCCTTTTTAGCGACAACTTTTTTTGCAGCTGCTTTTTTGGCCGGAGCTTTTTTAGCGACAACTTTTTTTGCTACTTTTTTGGTCTTTTTCGATGCCACAACAGATCCTTTTGCTAGTGAAGGGTGGGTTTTTAGCCATATTGATTATAAAGGGTAAAATGGCCTTAATTCAAGTCAGGATTAATGCTTGATTGAATTTATGTCAGGTGAATCTATAGGATTGGCAAAGGTACGTTGCTTACGATCATCAGTAGAAATGTTGAGTAAGCCTTCAGAGTATATGGCAAAGTTTGTTGTCGTTTCGTCAAAATGACCAGCACGCTTCAGCGAGTTAAGTGTAACCAGTTTGGTTGAATAAAAGTTTCTTCGCATGGTTTCAGCCTGTAAGCCGCTAAAAGGTGGACTGAAAATACCTTCGGGGCTAATTCCATTATAGGGGCCAGGCATGTAGGCCGTATAAATTTTGAGAGGCTCAGTCCAGTTTGGAGGGTAGTAATTATATTCCATTTTATAGTGAGTTGAGCTGTATTCGGGATCTGAAGCTGCCTTGGCGTAGAAAGCTTTTAGCAATGACACCAGAGTCACTGGACAAAGAGATGTATTAGATATTTTCTCAAATCCAAAATCCGGATCACCAAAATAAAAATGCCAGAACTGACTCGCAAGACTTTTACAGCTGGCGTTAGGAAAAGCTGTCTGTGCAAAACCAGCAGTTGTATTTGTCACATCGATTTCTGAAATATTTTGCGCCGCATCTTTAAACTTATTAATTGCACCCTGTGCTGCTACTGAAGAATTATTTAAGGCTGTTTGGTAAGTCTGAATGGCAGCAGCATTTAAAGAATGAACATAATTTTTTATGCCAGGTTCTTGGGCCGTCATAAACTGCACAATTGTCGTTACGACTGCTGCAGAGCTTGTCCATAAAACATCCTGCTGACTACTACTATAAAGGGGAGCATAAATTTCGACGTTGTACTTTTTGAGCCCAGGTACTGTCGCAGCATCTTGGCCCGGTCCACCCATCATTCCAAAAGAGTCGACACCATTTGTAATATTAAAATCATGCGCCGTCGGTATCATATAATTAGCAGCTTCATATTGTGTTGCCGCTCGAACGCGAGAAATCTGATCAGACAAGGCTTGTGGTGATACCACGCCGCCAATTGCTCCCTTGAATTTCATAAATTGATCATAATTATAAAGACCAACTGCTTTATCTCCCGCATATGTTGGTGGAGCTGAAGCCGAGGGCTGAGACAGCTTTGGTGTAATAGTGAAGAGGCGTGATCCGGAATCTGTGTATGTCGACGAATCCATATTGCCGGGACTGGCAAAATCATAAACGAGATTTGGTATACCAAATTGAACGGGTTCACCCTGGGCCAGACCACCAATAGGAGAGGCAGAACTCTCTAACCAAAATGGAGTAGTACCTAGATTGATAGGCAAAGGAACACCAGGACCATACTTACCTGGACCAACTACTCCACCAGTCATAAATATATTTTTGGTTCCAACAACATCTAGAGAAGCAATGTAGGGGACAGAGCGATATTTTCCAGTATCTTCTCTTAGCTTAAGTGATCCTTCCGATGGATTTTGCTTAAACAACATCGGCCCAATTCTTCCACCCGCCGGCTTTGCTGCTGCATAGGCAGTAAGTTTAATTGCACCTTCAGAAAAGGGATTGAACATTCCGACGAAATCAGCTTCACCTTTAACAGCGTAATAAGTTATAAAATCCGGATTTTTATAAAAGCCCAGAGGATAGCCAGGCACAGGCAGTGCTACCTTGGAAATATCACAGGCACCAGATTTATCTAATTCTGATCTTGGAATTAAAGCAGCGTAGAAGGTCGCATAATTAACCATCATAAGCTTGAGATCAACGAATTGTTTTTCGTAGGGGGTAGGAATCAGAAGACTTGAATTCGAGGTTTCCAATGGAATCCCTGATTTTGTTGGCGCTAGTTCTTGCAGTGTAAAAGAATCTTTCATCTCGTTATCACTTAAATTACCAAGGTTTCGGTAACCGGAATAAAAAGCTTTTACAACTCTCTCATCTCCCATGAAAGGACTTGTTTGCAAGCCCTCAATTACTGTCTTGTCGACTATCTGAAGCGGGGCACGGTTCATGACTTTTTCAAGATTTCGTATACGCATGGCAAGCTCGATGGCCCGAGGCCAGGCTCCCTGACGATCTGAAAGGATAGCAGGTCCTTGTCCAGCAAGAGTATTTGTCCCAGCGGCATCTGGTACAACGTTGTAGGCCCAGGTTGCAGCTACAATCATGTTGAGTCTTGATCGCTCAACACAGTCATTTACTTTTTCTCCGATTAAAACATCAATGAAAGAACGAGAAGCTTCTTCTGTTCCCGGAATGCTATATCCACCAAATTCGGGAAGTCCTGGAACAGCGTAGCGCTTACAAATATTTGTTTGAGAACCAGTGAGGTGAATACAAACGGCAGGTAAATTATAAGGATCAAAGGTAGTTCTAGGTGGAGTTGCTAAAGTATCAATGTCACTCTCAAGTCTGAAGTCCATGCATGTCGCGCCACTACTTCCGCAGGTTTTTCCGGGACTTGAGTTTTCCACCATTGGAGTATTTAAACTTCCGACGACATAATATTTATACATCCACTCTTTGTAGATGTTTCTCATTTCCCAGTTTAAATAGGCGATCTTAGTTAGCTGTCTTGCCTGAACCGCTGCTCCGGCAAACGCTGAAGCATCAGTGGCATTTTGTAGATTGATCTTTGCTTTCACAAAAAGACCAACGTTAATCACAAAAGCGATAACAGAAACAAACACCACCAAAGAGGCAGAGAAGAAAATACTAATTTGGCCCCGCTGAGAGTTCTTCAGGGTCAGTTTACGGTTGCTTTTTGCCACTAGCGCCATTTTTAGTCAGTTAAAGTGATGGATATTACGTTCACTCATTTTGGTACGGCTTTTGCGAGGTGTAAAGCAATCCAGAGGGTACCGATCTCTGGAAGTTGTACGTTTGTAGAATTCGGTCCACCTCTCCTAGCAACCCCACCTGTTTTTACCCACCTAAAAATTCACCTTCCCTAGACATCGCAGGATGTCTAGAGGCACGTCAAAAATCGAAAAAGGTGTAGGGCAAAAGTTGCAGGCTCTAAAAATGACAGTGGAATGTGGTTTAATGAAGAAGGAGATATGAATGGCCAATTTTTCTAATCAGACATTTAAGCCAAATAAGAACGAGAAAACAGAATGTTTCTGTGCTCTTTGTCGTTCACCCCGTGTGATTCGCTACTCTCGGCGATTGATGGTTCGCCATTATTTTCAGATTTTAACTCTGGGATTTGTTTTTACGGCCGCAACATACAACACTCTTGGACTAAATGGTGTTTATGCACTGCCTTTGATTTGGATTATTTTTGAAGGCACCCATAAAGCATTATATCGAAAAGATCTTAAGTGTCCTTTTTGCGGTTTTGATCCAACGTGGTACAAGAAGGATGTGAAACTTGCTCGCCTTCGAGTTGAGGAATTTCTTAAACAAAATCCGGAGAGTCCCATCATGCTTCGTGCTCGGAAAAACATCGAAAATTCCCAAAACATCCGCCAATAAATTTCAGAGCTGCATCAAATCTCTTCTAATATCTTATATTTAAACTTTTTTTAGTTGGCCCAGATCTTCCATATGAGAGTCAGGAAAGAAAAGAAAAATTATCTTTTCTAAAAAATAAAACCTGAGGTATTAAGTTGGAATAGTATACATAACTATTTCCTGTATCTCCCATGCGAAGGAGCATTTATGAGCGTAAACAAAGTTATTTTATTAGGTCGTCTTGGACAAGATCCAGAGTTGAAATACACTCCGGGTGGAGCTGCAGTTTGCAACTTCTCAGTTGCTACAACTGAATCTTGGACTGACAAGCAAGGTGCAAAACAAGAAAAAACTGAATGGCATCGTATTGTCGTTTGGGGCAAACTTGCTGAACTTTGTAACCAGTACCTTGCGAAAGGTCGTCAGGCTTTCGTTGAAGGTCGTCTTCAAACTCGTTCTTGGGACGACAAAGACGGTACTAAACGTTACACGACAGAAATCATGGCCAACACTGTTCAGTTTATTGGTGGAGCTACTGCTTCTAACAATACAACTACTGTTGATAAATCTTCAAACCAGGCCCCAGCTGCTGAGAATATGAATCAAGAATATCAGATCTCTAATGATGCTCATTTCGCATCAGACGATATTCCGTTTTAGTTTTAAAATAACAGACCTTTAGAATTCAAAGGGCCCACGTAAGTGGGCCTTTTTGTTTGAATTATCCCCAAAAGTTCCGAAAGTGGTACAATCATGGACTATGGAAGAGAGACGGAGTTTTTTTTCAGTTAGGTATGACCTTATTCAAGTTGGTGTACCCATTCCTTACGATCTTTTCGTAAATTCTTCCTCTATTAAAGACAAAGAAAAATTTGTGAGAATCTTTCCAACCGGCGGCGTACTCAGCAAAGAAGACCTTGAAAATTATCACCAAAAATATGTTCATTTATATGTTTCAGAAAACCAGCGGCGAGCTTACCTTCGCAGCATGGTGCAGTCGAATGCTGATGATGAAAAAAAAGCTAACGTTATTAAAAGTGCGGCCCTCGATTATCTTCATAACATTTTTGATAAAGAAAATTTTTCAACAGAATACCTGTCGCAAAGTATCGAAGGTTGTAAAGAAGTCGTTGGAGCGATGGTCGATGTTCTTGATAACCACAACATTGATAGTCTTCGCAGTCTTATTGGGAATTTAAGTTTTCACGATTTTTATACTTATGATCACTCAATCAACGTGTCGATGTATTGTATTACGATATATAAGGCCGTGAATCCAAAAGCCTCACGAAATCAACTCATCCACGTAGGACTCGGCGGACTTCTTCATGATCTGGGTAAAATTAAAATTCCAACTCATATCTTGAATAATCCAGGTGGTCTGACAAATGAAGAATATCAAATCATAAAACAACATCCCGATTTCGGATTAGATCTTTTAATAAATGGTCACTGTCAGGTGAGCGAAGATATTGATCTGAAAATCATTTCCCGTGTGGTTCATGAGCATCACGAGAATATTGATGGGACTGGTTATCCTAAAAAGCTAAAAGGCAAAGAGCAGATTCACCTCATGGCCCGGGTTTGTACCATTGCTGACTTCTTTGATGCGATCACCACACAACGTACTTATAATGAAGTCCTTTCGATTCCAGAGGCCATGAACACCATGAGAAAGTTCCGTGGGATTAAACTTGATCCCGATATTTTTGATATTTTTGATCAGCATGTTCGTTACGTTAGAGCAGAATATACACGGGATTTGAAACTAGCGGATTCTTTTGATCCAACTTTGCCTTACGCTAAATTACCAATTGAAGAGATTAGAAAAGTTGAAAAAGAGTTAGATTTTGGGAAAATTACATTGGTCGATTCAATAAAGAAAAAAAAAGGATGAGTTGCCTCATCCTTTAAATAAAAATCAAAAAATTTAAAAATTACTTTTTAGTTTCAGTAACTGGAGCTGTTTCAACTTTAGCTGCCGGAGCAGTTGTTGGAGCAGCTGCTTCACTAGTTGCTGCTGGCACAGTTTCAACTTTTTTAGTGTCTAACGCCTGAACATCAGAATTAAGTGGAGCTGCAATTGGAGCTTCGTTATCAAATAGTGAACGTTTCGCTTCACGTGATTTGATAGTTGTTAGAACAATTGAGTTAACCATAAAGCCGATAGCTAATACGGTAGTTGTTTTAGTTAAAAAATTCCCTTTTGCTGAGCTAGAGAATACTGCTTGAGAAGCACCTCCACCCATAACAGCGCCCATTTCAGCTCCTTTACCGAACTGAAGAAGAACCGTAATAACGAGAAGAACACAAATAACAACGTGAAGCGCAATGAGCATAGTAAGCATAAAGACGTATCTCCCAATAATTTCAAATATATTTAACAGTAATTCTTAGTTCTTTCCAATCAAAAACAGCTATTTATCACCGCACAGTGCAAGAAAGTCCTGGGCCTTCAAACTAGCTCCACCAACCAGACCACCATCTATGTCTTTCTGGCCTAGTAATTCCTCGACGTTATCTGGTTTTACGCTGCCACCATAAAGAAGCTGGATCTTTTCCCCAAAAATCGGGAATTTCTTTTTAAGTTCACCGCGGATGAAAGCATGAACTTCTTGGGCCTGTGCCGGAGAGGCCGTTTTACCAGTTCCAATCGCCCAAACAGGCTCATAAGCGACAATTAGATTCTCAGAAGTAGCTTCAGACATATCATTTAGACCCTGATGGATCTGATCGCCGACTATTGAAAGAGTCTGATTAGCTTCTCTTTCAGGTAAAGTTTCGCCTACGCAGTAGATGACTTTTAAGTCCTCTTTAAGTGCCGTTTTAACTTTGGCATTAAGGTGTTTTGAGTTTTCCTGAAAATACTGACGACGCTCAGAGTGACCTAGAATTACGAAGTGACCATTCAGTTCTTTGACATTTCTTGGTGAAATTTCACCGGTATAAGCTCCAGAGATGAATTCAGAACAGTTCTGTACTCCCGCCATGACATTACATTTTTTCCCCTCGTTTATCACAAGGTTTAGATGGATTGCCTGTGGAGCAATCCAAGCACTTCGTTTGCCGGAGAACTTTGATTTAAATTCTTCAAAAAAATCAAAACACTCTTTGGCATTCTTATTCATTTTCCAGTTTGCAACTAAAAGTTTGTTCATAATTAAACTCCGTATTTAAGCGCTTGAACTCCAGGAAGTTCGCCTCTTTCGATAAACTCTAAACTCGCTCCACCACCAGTAGAGACGTGAGAGAATTTGTCAGCCTCGCCTGATTGTTGAACAGCTGCAACTGAGTCTCCACCACCAACAACAGAAAAAACATTCGTGTTGGAAACAATTGCATGAGCAATTGCCATCGTGCCTTTAGCAAAATTTTTATTTTCAAAAAGTCCCATTGGACCATTCCAGAAAATTGTTTTTGCAGTGGCAATATGATCGGAGTAAGACTTAATTGTGAGTGGACCAATATCAAGGCCCATTTTATCTTCAGGAATACTCACTCCTGCACAAGCAGAAGGTTCACCGTCGAACTTATCAGAAATAGCATGATCCTTAGGTAATTGAATCTTCCCACCTCGATCAGATGCTAAAAGATGCTTAGCAAGGGCTACATCTTCATCACTGCACAGAGATTTTCCAATCGTTGCACCCTTCGCTTTTAAAAATGGGTAGGCCATTGCTCCACCAATTAAAATGGTGTCGACTAGGACCAGTAATTTTTCGATTGTTTTGATTTTATCTGAAACCTTTGCCCCTCCAATAATTGCTACAAATGGCTTGGCGGGTTTTTCTAGAAGAGCTGAAAGAGAATCAATTTCTTTTTTCATGAGTAATCCTGCATATGCACGATTCTTGAAAAAAGCATTTATAGCATGTGTAGAGGAATGCTTTCTGTGAGCTGCACCAAATGCATCGTTTACATAAACATCGGCATACTGGGCAAGTTTCTCAGCTAGTTCCATGTCATTTTTCTCTTCGCCTGGAAGAAAACGAATATTCTCGAGGAGAACAAGTTTGGTCTCAGGTAAATGAAGAAGATTTTTAACACCATTTTCAATAGCAGATTCAGAAAGGATCACATCTGTTCCAAGCTTTGAAGCTAGATATTCCGCTACTGGCTCAAGAGAATACTTAGGATTCACTTGTCCATCAGGTCGTCCAAGGTGGGAAATCATTATGATTTTCGAAGCACCTTTTTCGAGCATTAAACGAATAGTAGGTATCGCTTGATCAATTCGGCTTGAGTCAGTAATAGTTCTAGGCTCAGACTTAGAAAGAGGGACATTAAAGTCGAAGCGAACTAAGACTCTTTTTCCTTTGAGATCAGCATCCTGGACGTATTTGATATGCATATTTACCTTTTAAAGTTTTTGGCCGACGAAGTTTGCAAGATCAATGACTCGATTTGAAAAACCAACTTCATTGTCATACCAGCTAACAACTTTAACGAGGTTGCCCATGACGTTCGTGAGTTTTGAATCGAAGTAAGATGACTCAGGAGCTCCTACATAATCCATTGAAACGAGTTCTTCTTCTGAATAACCAAGGATGCCTTTTAAGTTTCCAAGAGAGGCTTTTTTCATTGCTTCGTTTATTTCAGCTTTAGTCGCTTTCTTTTCAAGGTTAACCGTTAGGTCAACCATCGATACGTCCGGAGTTGGTACACGGACAGCATAACCATCAAGCTTACCAAGCATCTCGGGAATAACTTCACCAAGAGCTTTTGCTGCACCGGTCGAAGTTGGAATCATCGACATGGCGGCTGAACGGGCACGACGGAGATCATCATGAGCATTGTCTAAAAGGTTCTGATCAGAAGTGTAAGCATGAACAGTTGTCATAATTCCATTAACGATACCGAAGTTTTCATGAAGCACTTTAACTATTGGTGCCAGGCAATTGGTAGTGCAAGAAGCGTTTGAAATGATGTGGTGTTTAGCATTGTCATACTTATCATTGTTGATTCCCATAACAAATGTGCCATCTAAATCTTTTCCTGGAGCACACATAATAACTTTTTTAACTGTGCCCCTCATGTGCAAGCCCAATTTAGGCTTGTCTTTAAAAATACCGGTACAATCAATCACCACTTGAGTGCCATAAGCAGACCAGTCGATTTCTTCCGGATTACGTTCACCAAAAAACTTTATTTTTCTTCCAAGGTAGTTGATCTCAGATGTTTCTTTGTTGAAGTCAAATTCCCCTTCAAGTTTTCCATGAAGTGAGTCGTATTTTAAAAGATGGATGTAAGGCTTTACTTCACCAGGATTATTGATCGCAACGATTTCAATATTGGTGTCGATGTTTTTAGCTATTCTGGCAAAATAAGCGCGCAAGACAGTGCGTCCAATTCGTCCAACACCGTTAATACCAACTTTTACATTTTTCATAAGACTCCTCATGTCACCGGACGGGACTATTAATTTGGTTTTAAAAAGTAGAAATTTAAGCACTTGGACCATACTCCCTATCAGTTGTTTTGGGTAGCGGATTCATATAAATCCATGTAGCCTGAAATCCTTATTTTAGGTACTTGACGCTAGATGTTCTGCCGTCCCCCCACAAGGAATTTTCCGATGAGTAAACTTTTTGTAGCTGATCTTCACGGTAAAGAAGAAATTGAGTCTATTTTCTTGGTCAAAATCTTCAATACCATGGAAGGAAAGGATGGAAGAAAGTACTTCAACATCATTCTTTCCGATGCTTCGGGGGATCTTGAAGCACGTCTTTGGCAGTATTCAGAAGAAGTCGAAAAAAATATCAGTAAAAACTCTTTCGTAAAAGTTCGTGGAAAATTGAACTTTTTTCAAGGCCGTAAGCAATTTATTATTACTTCTATTGAAAAGATGAATAGCTCAGAAGTGAATGAAGAAGATTTTGTCATGAAGTCGGGTCAAAATCCTGAAGTCATGTTTAAAGAACTTTTAGGTATCGTGGACAATTTATCTGATGTCTATATTCGCGACTTGATCAGGAATATCATTACTGATGGTGAAATTTCTCGCCGGCTTAAAACATGGCAGGCCGGAAAGTCTATTCATCATGCTTACAGATCGGGCCTCCTTGAACACATCCTTTCTTGTACCCACCTTGCAGTGAATTTATCTCGGCATTATGGAGTCAATGATAACTATGTTGTGGCCGGTTGTATTCTGCATGATCTTTGTAAAATTTATGAACTCACTGATGGAATTAATGTTGAGTACACTGAAGAAGGTAAACTGGTAGGGCATTTGGTGAAGGGACTCGAAATCGTCGACCGCTATGCTTACAAAATCAAGAATTTTCCTCATTATACGAAAATGCATATCAAACATATACTACTCTCTCACCATGGAGAGTATGCATACGGATCTCCCAAAATCCCTCAAACATCTGAAGCTTATTTGGTGCATTTGATTGATTTGATGGACTCCAAAATGGGAACTTTGGAAATGATAAAAAGAAATGATTCATCTACCGGAAACTGGTCTGGATTTGTAAAACATTTAGATCGTATCGTTTATAAATCTGACCTACCTTTTTATCCTGAATATATTCAGGAAGAAGAGCAAAGTGAAGAAAGGCATGAAGCCAAAATTGTAACCCCACCACCTTTACAGCCTAAAAATAAAAATACGGCCGAGCCTAAAACAAGTATGGCGAAAATGTTAAGTGGTCTGAAGATTGAGGAGTAACAGTATGCGAGTTTTTATCACTGGTGGAGCGACCGGTATCGGCAATTCTCTTGGCCAACTTTTTGTCAAGGCCGGAGGTCAGGTAGGAGTCTGTGGCTTTCAATCTCCATCAGAAATAGGGGACCTGCCAAAAGGTTTTAGTTACTACGTGGCGGATGTGACAGATGAAGTCGCCCTTAAAAATGCGATTGATAAATTTGCCCAAGATTTTGGAGGCGTTGATATTGTCATCGCTAATGCAGGCCTGAATATGCCTAAAACTGCCATTCCTGATACTCAAAAAGGAAAGCAGTTGACCCAAGTAAACGTTCTTGGAGTTATTCACACTTTCAGTGCCGCTCTTCCTCATTTCCTAAATCAAAAGCATGGTCACTTTGTGGGCGTGAGTTCTCTTTCTGGACTTAATGGATTACCGGGCATGAGTTACTACGGGGCCAGTAAAGCCTTTGTTTCAACTTTCTGCGAAGGCTTGGCAATTGATTTAAAAGAGCAAGGAATCAATATCACTTGTGTGCATCCCGGATTTATCGCGACTACTTTTGTCAGCAAGAACACCCACCCGATGCCCTTTCTGATGAGTCAGGATGGAGCAGCAGAAACAATTTATAAGGCGATCATTAATCGCAAGTCACATTTGTACTTTCCAACGATTCCAGCATGGTTCATGGGACTTCTTCGTCGAATACCGAGAAGCCTTTACTATGCAATCATGCGAAGGGATTTGTTGAAGCTTAGGCACTAGAGTGACAGGGGAAGGCCAGCGAATGCAGTTCACAGATGAAAAATTAAATTTAAGAAAGCTCAGCAAACTCTTCACCACTTAATTTCCTTGGTATGTCCATTGCCCAAAACTCAGTGGGGCACAATAATGAATCTTACTCCGACGCTAATAGAAAAAATGATTTACCTAATTCGCGAAAAGAAAGTCATGTTAGATTCTGATCTGGCCGAGCTCTACGGAGTGGAAACAAAAGCGTTCAATCAGGCTGTAAAACGAAATCTTCATAGATTTCCTGAAGATTTCATGTTCCAACCTAATATTAGCGAGTTAGCTGAGTTAAGGTCACAGATTGTGACCTTAACTAAGACAAGTGACCGTAATTACTTTCGATTTCCTCCGCGATTATTTACAGAAAGTGGCGTTGCCATGCTCTCCAGTGTCCTCAATAGTGAAACTGCAATTGCTGTCAATATATCAATTATGAGGACGTTCATTAAAGTCAGGACCGCTTCTCATGACACAGTTTTCAGACAAGAATTAGAAAAGCTTAAGAAAGGAACCAATCGTTTTTTTAAGATTGTCTTTGAACGCCTGGATCAAGTTGACGATGAGATCTCACAATTAAAAAGAGAGATTCCTGCACTTCATCCTAAGCGAAAAAAAATTGGACTCAGAAAATAATGACGTATTATTTTTTATATAGAATATGCAGAATCGTTCCCGGCTCATCCTCACTCAGATAAAAACTTCCATCTTCCAGAAATAGAAAATGCACCGGTCGGGCCAAGGCCTTTTCGCCTTCTTTAAAACCTGTGATGAAAGGCTCATAGCTAGAAATCTTTCCGTCTTTTAAGCACCCTTTAGTCACTTGGTACCCGGACTTAATGGAACGGTTCCATGACCCATGTTCTGCAACTAAAAAGCAGTCGTGAAATTCTTTCGGATATTTATTTTTTGGAAAGAAGGCGATTCCAATTGGAGCTGAATGAGCAGGAATTTCATATATGGGGTTAGTAAAGGTGTGACCCTTTCTCACTCGAGCATAAAACTTGGGATCACGAATGCCTTTAGCATGTATATACGGAAATCCAAAATGAGGTTGCTTCGTTTTAATAACATTGATTTCATCCGGAGGAATGTTGTCACCCATCTGATCTCTACCCATTTCAGTGAAATATAACTCTTTAGTATCCGGATGCCAGGTGTAACCAACAGTATTTCTAATTCCTCTAGCAACCATCTCCAAATTTTTACCATCAAAATCCATTCGGTGAATGGCCCCAAAAGGAAGGTCTTCCTCACAAACATTGCAAGGAGCACCAATGGGAACATAAAGTTTACCATCAGGTCCTTCGTTAATTGTCTTCCAACCGTGCCACTTTTTATCAGGGAAATCTTTAACTGTTTCAAGTGTTGGCTTTGTTTCCAGATTTTTGGCTTTAGAAACTCTCTGTATTTCTGATACATATAGTTCATTTTTATGCCAAAGCACTCCCTGAGGCATGTTGAGTTTGCTAAAAAGAGTGGACACTTTTCCATCGGGAGAAATGGCATAAACCAATCCCTGATCCATTGTTCCCACGTAGAGCGTTCCCTTAGGTGAGATCGCCATTTGGCGTGCCCCAGGAACTTGAATAACTTTATCGATTTTAAATCCTGCAGGTAATTTTAATTTTTCTGTCCAACTCGAAGCCATCGCGGAGTTTATAAAAAATAAACTTAATAAAAATGATTTCATAAAATCCTTAATTTAACTTATGGAAGCACTGAAGCGAATTGTGAAGGACTTGGATTTTTAATTTTTCCAAATCAAGATTTTTAAGTTCCGCAATCTTTGCGGCTACAAAAGGCAGATAAAAAGGGGCATTTTCTTTTCCTCGATGAGGAACAGGCGTTAAGAAAGGAGAATCCGTTTCGAAAAGGATTCTTTCAACCGGTGTTATCTTAACTACTTCTTGAACTCCTTCGGCTTTCTTGAAGGTAATTATCCCATTAAAGCCGATATAGAAACCTTCACCTAAAACAAACTCTGCCAGCTCAATAGTCGAAGTAAAACTATGAACCACACCTTTGCGCTTTAGTTTACTTGAAAAGTTTTTCAGGATTGCTTTCGTGTCTTCATCGGCATCTCTGGTGTGAATAACTACCGGGAGATCAAGATCACAGGCGAGCTGAAGTTGCTTTTCAAAAACAGTTCTCTGGATTTCAGGAGGGGAGTTGTTGTAGTGGTAATCTAGACCAATTTCACCAACGGCAACCATCTTCGGCATAGAGGCACGTTCAATAATCTTATTGAATTCCACATCAGTGGCTTCTTTGGCGTCGTGTGGGTGGATACCTTGAGTAAAATAGATTTCACTATATGTGTTTGAAAGCTCCATCACCTTATCTAAATTATCTGGATCCACGCCAATCGTGATGACCTTCGTGATTCCAGCTTCTTTAATTTTTTTCAGGATTTCGTCCAGCGGTTCGGCTTTCAGGTAATCCAGATGGCAATGGGTTTCAATCATGACTATTTTGTATTGCTACTTAAAATATCATCAAAAATAGCAAAAAATTGACCATTAGGAATAGTACCTTCGATTTTCTTACCATTTAAAATAATTGTTGGAGTTGATTTAATATTAAATTGTGTTGCTGCATTCACTGATTGAATAACTTTATTCTTATTCTCTTCATTAGCAATACAACTTTCGAGTCCATGCTTTTTGGCAATATCGGCAAGTACACCAGTCTTTAATTTATCTTGATTCGCAAAAATTTCATCATGAAGTTCCGGGAATTTTTTTGCATCACAGGCAGCAAGGTAGGCAGCATCACAGGCATTCTCATGAAAACGGCCCTTAACATTGCTGTTACATTTCGCATCAAGTGGGAAGTAAAAGTATTGAATATTTATTTTACCAGGATAGCGACGTGCCAGTTCCGGCATTTGTTCCGCTACAATTTTGCAAAATGGACATTCAAAATCTGAAAATACAGAAATTCTGATAGGGGCTTCAGCAAATGTTGCTGTCGACATATGAATTTTAAATGGAGACTCCTGAGAAGGATCTGCCAGGCTGCTCATGGTATTGAATTGTTTGACGATACTTACATTAAGCTTAGAGCGCAGATCTTCTTTTCCTGCAGTCGTTTGGTGCATGAATATAGCGCCTGCAATTAATAAAACACTCCACGCAGAAGAAATTTTAATATCTGGTACCCATGTATTCATTCCAAATCTCCAAAAAAGAAAAAATGCAAGTCCTGACAGAACGTAATAGAGAGTACAAAATGGACATAGACTGCCCAGTACAGTTAAGGAAAAAATGAAAAATATAATACAACCAATGAAATTATATTTTGCGACTGCACTACATGTTTTCTCCAGAGCCTCCG
>JBILYY010000060.1:0-18406 GCA_044377495.1 Bacteriovoracaceae bacterium
CGGATATGACTTCGGAAATGGTTTTTTGAAAATATATTCAAGAAAGACTCTTAATAGTTTTTCTCCTAACGATCCTTTGCAATGTGGGCACCAAGTACCCATTCTATTTTTTGTTCCAAGGACATTCCCATATGGTGCAAAAAACGTATGACCTAAGTTACAAACCCATTCTAGTTTCTCGTTTCTATTTTTGTAAACTTTAGTAACAAGTTGTCCGTCTCTTTGATGGGCTAAGAGTTCAATTTCTTTAATCGTTGGTTTTCGAGATTGTAGAGCCTTATTAGTCTTGATTCGGGCGCATGACGGACACCAACTTCCTCTTTTTACGTTACCTGCCAATGAAGAGAATACATGGCCTGAACTACATTTAAAATCTAGCTTTAATTGCTGGTTAAGATATTTCTTTGAAAGACAAACGCCACCACGTTTATTTGCAATTTTCTTATAAGTTTCGATGGAATCTTTAATCATTCTATCAATATCGGGGTGAATAGGGAAAAGATTGAGTAGGCCTAAGCCTACCCAAGCCTGATTAAATCGATAGACTGTTTCAAAAATTTAGCAACCAAATGCGCATAAATCATTGTTGTCTGAAAATCAGAATGGCTCAATAGCTTTTGAAGCGCATAGAGATTCCCTCCATTCATCATAAAAAGATTAAAACTACTCATGTTTTGAGACAAAACGATTCTATGGCAGTCTCGGCCGTGGGTGACATCTGGGGCACTTTGTACAATTCTAGGTAACATTCAAAAACAATAGGTAATAGAGCGAATGGGCCTGTTTCACTGGGGAAATTGATGTTTTCAGACTAACTGACTGTTTTAATGAAGCTTACTAAAACACACTACATGCAGTCCCTCACCGGGCACCACAAAAACGTATGAATGCTTTTAAAGCCCTCGTCTTGCGCCGGGGGCTTTTTTTTTACCTCACGACCTAAAAATGACTCCCACTTACTCGCCGATAAGCACCACCCTCGTCAGGGAGTTTACAGGCCATACATTAATTTGAAGAGTCCACTGCTAAGTAGCTTTGATTTTGATTCTCTCAAAATGCATGCAAACGAAAAGTCTACGCTCGGCTCCATTCCACAATCAAAACGGACTTCTGGAAAATACCAAGTGAGTGCAAAGTCATTTTTTCGAATATCAAAGTGATCTTTTCAGCGGCCAGAGAAAAATTTTACCTAAGGGGTATTTGTATGTGTTCGCATCAACTCTTGAAGAGCTTAACATTCAACTAAAAGAGAACTCCTTCCAGATTTTTGGTTTTTATTAATCTTGAAAAAGGGATAAAATCTTAAGGTGCCGTAATTAAAGAACTTTCATTCAAAAGGACTATCTACCGATAAGTATCGAAAGGTAGGTCCCCGTGAAATTATTCTTATTATTGATGAGTCTTCTTCCTTCTTTGCTTTTTGCTGGAGATCTCGTGACCCCGCAAGAATATCAACAATTATCCATAAAACAAAAAGTACAAATTCTTAAGGCCTACAAAGGTTTTATCCAAGAAGTTCTAAAAAATGAGAATGAAAATGAGACTGAAGAACTTACTGCTAGGCTTCGCTTTTTCCTAGTCGATCAAGCTTTTGCATCGGGTGAGTTTAATTGTTTCTATGCCGGTTGGCCCAGCATTAAAAAGACAGTTACGACTGATGGTCAGAAAAAAACTTATTGTTCATCACCACTAAAATCTAATCCTCAGTATAAAAAACTGGCCGAGACTTGCGGGCAAGGTGAGCTACTTTGCCAGCCAGTTTTATTTGGTTCGAAACTTTGCATTGAAGCAAAAACCAAGGCCCAAAGAAACTCGGCATTCTCTCAGTGTCAGCAGAAATTTGAAAAGAGTGGGATGACGCTTGAAGAACTTGCCAAGGATTTAGGTAAAGAAGAGATCGCTCCGCTTGCTGATGAGATATTTGCGCTGGTGCACGATATCTGTGAGCTGGGGACCTTTCAGTCTAAGACTGGCATGTGTTCAAACTTAAAAAAGAAAGTTGCTGCTGTTAAAGCGAACCTTTCCGCGAAGGCGGCAGTCGACAACAAGAGTAAAGAAGTTCAGATTGTGGATAAGGGCTTGATTGTTGAAGACGAGGATTTAAAAGAAAAGATCGTCAAGACGGTTGATAAGGTAAACGAAATCCCTGTTGTAACTGTTGAGCTAAATAGCAAAGTTATATGTGAGAAATGTGAGCAAGAGAAAAAAATGCAGAATCTAGATGAGATTTTGTCACCTGAAGAAGCTTCAGAACCAATTGATCAAAACAAAGTGACTGAAAAAGATTTCTGCGCAGGAAATCAGAAGGGAAATGCTCGGGAGAAGTACTCTCAAGGCGTCTTTTCAGATTCTGATAACGGAGTTTCTATCGATGTAACTTACCAACAGCAAGGTGAAGACAAAGAGCATAGAGTCGTTGGGGGATACGGGATAGACGCTGACAGGATGGGTTCACAAGGTTATTCATATATCGAGGAAGGGGTAGAATACAGCAGCGAAGAGATGGCGCCAATGTATCCACAAAGAACATATTCGGACTCATATGAGGGGCGAGGCAAAGAGTCCGTGTTTGAGATTGTGGATATGCCAGTAAAAGAGGTCTTTAAAGATAAAAAGTTAGTGGATAGATATCTGTCAACTGATCTGAGAATGACTCAGCTTACATTTTTTCCAAGAAAGAATGTTCCTTCGGTCAAAAAACGAGACGATAAAATTTTTATGAAGCTTACAACTGGTGAAGAAATTACAGTTGATGCGAAAAGTGGAAGAGTTGTTTCAGGAGCAGGTAAAGAGATTCCGGCCAAAAACAAAGTAGAAACCCGACCAACAAACAAGCGAACCTATCCTGATGCGGATTTTTCTTATCAAGGTGAAGGGCTATATATTGAATCTAAAGTCACCTATGATAAAGATGAAAGAAAGCCTGGTTCGATTGTTCCAGTTAAGGCACTTGTGGGTGGCGTGCTGCAGGTTTGTAAGCTTAAATCCGAGGACATCTGGCAGTATGATTATGGATCATACATACCTAACGGACAAGAAGGGCATTTATCAAGTGAATGGTCCTGTACAAGATTAAAATTTCAAAAAGATGAAGAGCTTTACGATTTAATTAAAAAGACCTGTCCTACATTTAAGTTTCCTCTACTTGCTAAATAGAGATTAGAAAACGATTTTACCAGCACCTTCACGGATAATTTCTGGAGCGCCGCTGGTGAAATCGATAATAGTTGTGTGATTACCAATGAAATCATATTCGCCGGGATCAATAATAAGATCAATCTGGTTTCCAAAATGGTCCTCAATTAAAGCGCTATAAAGAGGGATTCCATCTTCTTCCAGTTCAAGCATTTCGCGAGTTAAATGGGTGGAAATAACTACTTCCCCATGAACTTCCAAGAGTTTTAGGCACAGGGCCTTGGGCGGAAAACGAATTCCAACTTCTTTATCTGTCTTGGATGCCTTGAGGTACTTGGTGATTTGTTTTTTTGCTTCAAATATAAAAGTATATGAACCCGGGATCATTCTTTTGAGAAGTCTAAAGGCACTATCATCAATAAAAGAAACATCCTGAGCTTTTTGGAAGCTGTCGCATAGAATTGTGAAGTGCTTAGTATTTTCCACATGACGAAAGCGATAAAGCTTTTCAACCCCTTCTTTATTGAAAGGATCTGCAACCACAACCCAATTTGTTTCGGTAGGAAAACAAATAAGCCCCCCATTTCGCAAGATTTGGGAGGCTTTTTTTAATGTGCGGTTGTCAGGATTGTGTTCAACGACATATTCGATCATCGATTAGTGTTGAGCAGTGCTGACACTCATTTCACGGCCCAGAGATTTCGAGCGGCGCTCGAAGAAGTTCTGAGATTCTTCTCTCTCAGATTCTTCTTTGCATAAGATGCACATCTCTGAAGTTGGACGAGCGATCAGACGTGTATAAGTAATGGGGTCGCCACACTCATCGCACATTCCATATTGCTCAGTTTCAACCTTATTAAGGGTCTTCATGATTTTTTTAAAATAAAGGCTTTCGCGGTTAGAGAAGCGCATATCAGCAGCGAGCAAAATATTGTCGTTGGCCGAATCCACTTCATCTTTAGCGCCTGATACAGAACTATTTTCGTACTCATGTTTTTTGAGTTGAAAATTTGTTCTGATACGCTCTGCTTCAGCTAAAAGTTTGTCTTTAAGCGCTTTAACCTGCTTATCTGACAAATGACTGTTTAGTCGAACTGACATCCTTAGTTCTCCTTGTTACAGGTGGGTGTGTGTAAATGTGTTCTGAAAATTAAAACAGTCTCGAAATTCTTTGCCAACTTTATTGCAGAGGTAAGATGCTGTTTTATCTAACATTTGCTTTCAGGATTGAGAGAGGAAGTAAGGCGAGAGTTGAATCTCGGGCACATAAAGGAAATCTTCTAGCCAAAAAATAAAAAAATGACGTTTTTTTGACACTCGTAAATTGTTCAACGGCCTGCAAAATTGATCTCAAATTAAAAATCCTTCGCTTTATTTCTTTTAGCCCTCAATCTATAATTGGTTTAACTAAAAAGGCAGGATCTATGGTTCCTTTTCATCCGATAATCGTTCATTTTCCAATAGCGCTGACATTTATTCTCCCATTATTGATGTTGGTTTTTATCTTCATGATTAAGAAGAATAAAATGTCCCACTATGCGTGGTTGATCATTATTGGATTGCAAATTGCTACTAGCATTTCGGGATATGTCGCCATGAATGCCGGTGAAAACGAAGAGGATCAGGTTGAAAAAGTCGTGAGCAAAAAAATTATAGGTGAGCATGAGGAAGCCGCCGAAGTTTTTGTCGGTTCTACTGTTATCCTCCTCGTATTATCTATTGCGGCCTTCTTTCTTAAGAAAGAACTTCAGTTTCCCGTTACTCTGGGAATTTGTGTACTCAGTCTTGTCTCATGTTTTCTCGCTTATAAAGCTGGTGAGTCCGGAGGTGAGTTGGTTTATAAATATGGGGCTGCTAGAGCTTATGCAACAACGAGCACTGAGGGACTTTTGCCCACACCTGGAATGAACACTTCTGAGTCTTCGGCTCCAAGTGATGATAATGAAAGTCTTAAGGCAGATGATAATGACTACGGTAGCGCAGATGAGATCGAAGACGTTGAGGATGATGAAGGTAAACAGGAAGATTGATTTTATTTTCTAAAAATAAAAAACACTGCCCCTATTAAGCATAAAGATGCGTAAAAGAAGTTGCGAGTAAGTGGTACTTTCATAAAATAGACGGCAAACACACTAAACACCACCATCGTGATGACTTCTTGCACAATCTTAAGTTGAGGCAGAGTAAAATAACCAAAGCCGATTCGATTTGCCGGCACCTGAAAACAATACTCGAAAAAAGCAACTCCCCAACTTAATAGAATTGCCATCCATAGAGGCTTGCTGGCCAGTGTCCTTAAGTGCCCATACCAAGCGTAAGTCATAAAAATGTTCGCCATAAATAGCAATGAAATCGTTTTAAACATTATTTTAGCAGCTCATTAATAGTGTGATTAAATTCAGTCTTCCATTTTTCAAAAAATTCTCCCGTACTTGGCCCATTAAATCCAGCATGAACTTTTATCACTTCATGATTTTTATTTAAGAAAATCGTGGTGGGGAAAGAAATGAAATTTTTGAGTCCAGGCAGTTTATCTGCAGGTTTGTCTTCCGAAGTCGATCCTACTTGCAGGATCGTATAAGGGACTCGTAATTTTTTTTGTACTTTCAAAAGCTGTCTTGTTGCTTCCTCAACGCTTAAACTTCTTTCAAATGCGAGTGCGATTACCTCGACTCCTCGTTTCGAATTCTCAGTGTACCAAGGGATAAGATAATTCATTTCATCCATACAATTGGGACACCATGATCCAAAAATTTGAACGACGACCGGCTTATTTTTGAATTTAGAATGAGTCAGAGTAACACTTTGCCCTTTGAGATCGGGGAAAATAAATTTGAGCTCTTTAATTTCTGTTTGCTTGTAGGCATCTGGAAGTTCTGCTTTCGGATCTAGTTGACCAGTAATTTTCGTCTGAGAATTTGAGAGAAGAGCTGCATTAATCTTCCCATCGGTTAAACTACCTCTAAAGACGTAATTGTAAACACCATCAAAACTGGCAGCTTCAAACTGATTTCCTGAAACGTATCCTTCAAGATACCGGTAATCACCAGTTGGTGTCAGAACACTTCCTGAAAGCTGCGTTCCTTCTTGAATAAAGTTACCGATACCAGAACTTTTTTGATGCTTTTCATCTTCTAGAGTCAAAGACCATTTTCCGGTCAGGTTGATCGTTGATGGATTTTTATTTTCATCATAACGATCTTTGATGCCATAAACGGCTACAACAGGAGTTTTGACTTTGGGATTTTTATTATGACGGACAAGATATCCTTCTAAGGTTTTTGCATTCTTTTGGTGAAGTTCAAGAGATATTTCATATATTGAAAGTGGGACTGAGATCTCCTCCTCCAAATGTGTAATGCCTTTGAGAGGTATAGTTTCCTGACCGTTTCGAAGGGTTCCAGTCAACTTTTGCTTCTTGTTATACTTAAAGTCGATGATAAAAGGTATTTCGGCATGAGTCGTTTTAAGCACAAATTTCCATGGCCCAGCGCTAATTGGCGCAGCTGAAGCCTTTATGTTTATGAACAAGAGCATCAAACACAATGTAATCCAAATATTTTTCATCATAAGCTGTTACCCCTCAATCTCATTTGCTAATATCTTGGTTCAATCTTATGTATTTGTCACTGCCTGGAGGGAAGATGAAGCAGTTCATCATTGGTCAACGCTGGATATCAGAATCTGAACCTGAATTAGGTTTGGGTGTAATTGTTGAAGTCGAGGCAAAGACAGTTACCTGTTTTTTTCCGGCCACAAAGGTTGACCGTAAATATGGTTCAATGACGGCACCATTAAGAAGAATTCGGTTTGTTGAAGGAGATGAGGTCAAAGGTCAAAACGGCGATACATTTATCGTAGAATCAGTTTCTGAAGCTTCAGGAATTGCAACTTACGTTGGTGAAGGTAAAACACTTTCAGAAACACTACTTGCTGACACCCTCTCATTTTCAAAACCAGAAGAAAGATTATTTGCAGGAAACATTGATACTAGCGAGTTTTTTAAAATGCGCTACGACACGTTGTTAAATCAGAGAAAATTATTCATTTCTTCTACACGTGGTTTTACTGGACCAAAAGTAAATCTTATTCCTCACCAGATGTACGTCGCCAGTGAAATATGTAAAAGAAGTCGTCCAAGAGTTTTACTCGCTGATGAAGTAGGTTTAGGTAAAACAATCGAGGCAGGACTTATTTTGCATCACTTGATTCTCAGTGGAAGAGTTGAAAGGGCCTTGATTTTGGTGCCTGATTCACTTGTGTATCAGTGGTTTGTTGAAATGCTTCGAAAATTTCAGCTGACTTTCAAAACAATTAATCATGATTCTCAGTTAAAAAAGGGTGAGCAGCCTTTCGAAGACGGACAGCTTTTTGTAGCTTCGATTAAATACCTTATGCATGAAGATTGGCTTGTGCAGCAAGTAAAGGATTCTAAATGGGACTTACTCATTGTCGATGAAGCCCACCAACTGAGGTGGTCACCAGAACAATCTTCTCGCGAATATGATTTTGTTTCCTCACTGGCCAAAGATACTCCAGGAGTTCTTTTGCTCTCAGGAACGCCCGAAATCTTAGGTCTAGCCGGCCACTACGCAAGACTTCATCTTTTGGATTCAAATCGATTCCATGATTATAACCAGTTCGTTGAAGAGACCATGGGATATAAGCCCATTTCAGATCTGGCCAATAAATTAATCTCAGGTAAAGCACTGACTGCAGCAGATAAAAAGTCCCTTAAAGAAAAGCTTGGAGTAGAAGCAGAGGGACTAGATAAAGAAACAGCTCTTCAGATGTTAGTCGATCGACACGGAACAGGAAGAATTTATTTTAGAAATACTCGTAAAACGATGGCCACTTTTCAGGAGTTCTTTCCGAAAAGAGTTTTTCATTCATATCCTGTCAAATTAGGCAAAACGAAAAACCCTGACAAAAAACTTTTTGAACTAAAATCGGGCTGGTTAGTTGAGTTTGTGGAGGCGAATAAAGCCGATAAAACCCTGCTTATTTGTCATGATAAAGATTTAGTAGTGGAACTGGAAAAAGTTCTTAAAGAAAAGACTACGGCAAAGGTTGCTTTCTTTCATTCAGGTATGAATCTTATGAACCGAGATCGCCAAGCCGCCTATTTCTCAGAACCTGATGGAGCGGACATACTTTTATCGACTGAGATTGGATCAGAGGGAAGAAACTTTGAATTTGCCAAGCATCTTATTCTATTTGATCTGCCTCAACTTCCAGATTTGCTAGAGCAGAGGATTGGTCGTCTGGATCGTATCGGACAGAAAAATGATATTCAGATTCATGTTCCTTATGTTGAAAAATCCAGTGATGAACTTTTAATGCGTTGGTATCACGAAGGCTTTAACGCTTTTGAGTCTTCTCCAAGAGGTGGAACCGAACTTTATGCTAACGTGAGGGAAGAACTAATGGCACTACTTGAAGCAGCTGCACAAGATAATTTCCCTGAAAAAGAATTCAAAAAGTTTTTAAGCATGACTCAGGAGCTGCATCAAGAAATTGAGAAAAAGCTGGAAGAAGGTCAGGATCAGTTGATTGAGTTCAATTCTTTTAATCATACAAAAGCGATGGGATTTGTATCAGAACTTAAGGCGCAGGATGATTCATCTGAGCTTAAAGATTTTATGCTGAATCTATTTAATCTTCTTGGCGTCGATGCTGAAGACATGAACGATCCATATACCTTTCTCATTCGTCCAGGCGACAATATGTATTTGCCGCATTTTCCTGGTCTAGACAATGAAGGAATGACCATTACATTCAAGCGCGAAAATGCGCTCAAACGGGAAGATATAACATTTTTAAGTTGGGATCACCCCATGGTAGTGGGGATTATGGATTATATTTCTTCCAAGGAAATGGGGAACGTCACAATTTCTTCATGGAGAACGCCATCTAAAGAAAGTTTTCTATTCGAAGGCTATTACTTATTAAGTTGTATCGCAGATAAAAAACTCCAACTTCAAAAGTTCTTTCCACCTACTCCACTTAGAGTCCTGCTAAATGGTCAGTTCGCCGATATGACTCAGAAAATTCCAAAAAAGTTTATTGATGAAAATACCGGGTCACTTGATATGGAGAAGCGTGCTCAAATGAAAGAATTGCCCAAAGATTTCTTAAAGGAATGCATAAAGAAAGGCAAAGAAATGTGCGTTGTCCGGGCGAAGCAATACAAAGAAAAATTCCGTGACGATATGCTTAAATCAATGAATGCCGAAATTGGAAGGTTGGAAGCCTTAAGAAAAGTAAATCCAACAGTCTCGGAAACTGAAATCCTGATGCTTAAATTCAATAGAGATAATATGCTCAAGGCAATGGATAAAGCAGAACTATCACTGGATTCATTGCGCTTAATTGTAACTTAAAGGAGCCTCTCATGAGCATGATTGAATTAGAAGACGATACAATTTTTGATATTATCGAGAAAGAGCCACTGGTTTTTATCGATTTTTACGCTTCATGGTGTGGTGCTTGTAGAGTTGCTGCCCCCATGTTTGAACGTGTCGCCAACGAAGAAAATGTGAAGATTTTTAAAATAGATGCTGAAAAAAATCCCAAGATCAAGGAAATGCTGGAACTGCCTGGACTTCCTTCTGTTGGTTGCTTTAAAAATGGTGAACCACAGGATTTAATTAGTGTAACGAAAGAAGATGTCTTCAGAAGCTTTATTCAAAAGATGAAGGTTTAAAATGGATGTTAAATCTGTAAAAGAACTTGCCCAGAAATATTCTGTGGAAGAATTGAATAAGTTTGCCGATGAGTTTGAGTTAACAGGAACAGCACCAATTAAAACTCAAGATGATGCGGGTGAACAAATGAGTGATTATCTTATGGCCGCCGAAATGAGAGCTTATCTTGATAAAGGTATGAGCTTGAATGATGCCCTACGGGAATTTTCTAAACGTGTAAGAGGAGTCTTAAGCTGATGGAAATTAAAGTTAGACCTGGATTACTTTTTGATATCCCCATAATTGCCGAATTCCAATGTAAAATGGCATTTGAAACAGAGAGCATGAAGCTCGATCCACCAACTGTTGATAAGGGAGTTAGTGCGGTTTTTGATGATCCTTCAAAGGGTAAATATTGGTTGGCCGAATCCGATGGCAAGGTCGTTGGATGCCTTCTTACAATTCCGGAGTGGAGCGATTGGAGGAATGGAACCGTGCTTTGGATTCATTCTGTTTATGTTCATCCTGAATTTAGAAAAAATGGTGTCTATCGCACACTATATTCTCATCTAAAGAAAATGGTCGATGACTCAAAGGATCTAAGAGGTTTAAGGCTTTACGTAGACAAAACGAATACTAAGGCTCAACAGGTTTATGAAGTTTTAGGTATGTCAGGTGAGCATTATCATTTGTATGAATGGTTAAAATAGTTTTATGATGAATTCGTTCACCCCATAGTTTAACTGGATAAAACGGGGACTTCCTAAGTCTCTGATCCTGGTTCAAGTCCGGGTGGGGTGGCCATTTAAAGATTTATTAACGACAACTAGAACTCAGATACATATTGTAGGCCTGCCAAGGCACCATCTTTTGAATAATTGGGTAAATTAGGTATTCAACTTTCGGAAATGTTACAGCGGTCCAAGTTTGGTCCATTTCTTGAGTCCATTTATCTTTCTCATCTCTTAAATATAGATAAGTAGTGTCTAGAATACCTTTTACTTCATTTTTAAATTTACAGCCGCTTATCGCATTCATTGTATGTAATTGAGAAACGATTAATCCAGTTTGTGCCCAAGAACTTTTTTCAAGTTGAATTGATTTACCTTCGAGAAATGACTCCGGAGATTCGCCAAATCCACCATCTGGTGCCTGCTGGGTCGATAAGAAAGAGAGACCCTTTCGAATAGCATAATTGCTCTTCGCAGAGTCGTCTGTTGCCAAAGCTGTAATTGCCATGGATGTTGAGAACATGTAGTCAATAAACCAGGTTCCAGCAAAACTTCCATTTTTATGTTGCTGTTTATGCACCCATTTTAAAGCTCTTTTATAGGCAATTTCCGCTTCCGGTCTGGTTTCTCTTAGAGTGGAAAGACAGACTACAATTCGAGCAGTGTGTTCAAAAACACTCTCACTCATTACGAGCCCTCTTTTGTTCGCAACCTTATTGATTAAATTTCCAATAATGAGTCCTTTGGTGTTTTCCCATGTTCCAAAGCCACCATCTTTATTTTGTAGGGTCAGCATCCACTTAAGTGCTTTGAAAACTTCTGGTCTAATGTTCTTACCACGGGCCTTGTCTAATCTAATCATCAAGTACATTGCATTGGACGTGTCGTCAGAATCGGCAAAGTGAATGCTGTTCTTTGAGAATCCCCATCCACCTTTCGTTTGCTGATGATCAACTAGATATTTTTCCGCTTTCAGTATTGTGGGATGATTCGGCCCGAAACCAACATCTAATAGAGCATTGGCCACGTAAAAAGTTTCGCCTATACTTGCTTCGCCTGGAGTTTGTAACAGATATCCTTGCTTAGTTACTTGCTGGAAGCTTTCAATTGTAGCGATCCCTTTTGATATTAATTCTTTTTGATTGGGAAATGTTGAAAGCGCCATGAGCATAGATACTGTTGTTGGAGTATAGTCAAAAAATGTTCCATCGGGGTTCATTTTTTCTAACGCCCAACGAAGAAATTGGTCATCTTTTTGTGCTTTTGGTATTCCCTTTCTCTTTGCATACTTTGCATAGGGCTGTTTAAATATTCTTTGAGGGTACTTAGAAGCTGCGAGTACTTGATTGTGCCCATTATCTAACATGAAGAGCACAGGATTGAGCAGGACTTTTACCCATGGGATGTGCTCACTAAAATTCATCAGAAATCGATCGATACCAATATTGAAAGTAGAGTGAATTGGTGAAAGTGAAAACATCATCAGAAATGGCATGGTCAGCATACCTGACTTCATCGGGCCACCCATTTCCTTAATTCTCTTTTCAAGTTTCATCATCCTTGAATCGTTCTCATCAAATCCGGCAATTTTGGCGGCTACATAACCTGCAGTTGAAATCCCTGGATGATCTGGACCTTCAGGGTAACCTGCTAAAGCGCCATTCGATTTCTGCATAGAGAAGACATGTTCAATTAATGGCGTTGTGAGATGTTTTTTTTGTTCTACTAGACCTAAGTATTCATACATAAAAACGACGAATATATTATACAGCGGAGAACTTGGTTTGATTAAAGCTGTAAAACTTCCATCCTCCATTTGCTCTAAGAGGATTTTATCTAAAAAATCTTTTTCTTCGATTTCGATTGATGCGGGATTCCTGTCTGTTGAAAGTAGAATTGAAGTTGCTTCAATAAGAATGGCCTTTAAAATTGGAATAGATCCGGTGTAACCAACTGCTCCGTAGAAGAAAAACGGATGCCTGCCATATTGTTTGTTTTTAATCATTTCATGCAGTTTCTGAATGTGAGCTTTAAGTGATTCCTTTGGCAGCTTTTCATACTTGATAATTCTTGCGACGGCAGAGGTTGCCAGTGCTTGATCATATACATTTCCTGCGAAATCTTGAGTCTTGAGTAGGTGGTTTCGAATTAATGTATAAGATGAATCAAGACAACTATCTTCACCTGCCTCATGATGAGCTCGAACTAACGCTAACATAACAGCGTATTTTGATGGATACCACTGTGAGTAATTATTTTTATTTCTTTTCGTCCAATTACGAATACTCACGAGATCTACAAAATCCCGCTCCTTGGACCAGTCAATGATCTTATTCACGGTAGTGCAAATGGCAGAGGTGTTAATTTTCTCGTTTAGTGCAGACTGCTTGTTATATTTAGCTATGGCCAAAAGGCCATTGAAATTTACAACTAAATCAATGTCATCAAAAAATGGTTTCGTGGGATTAACCCATGTGCTTAAGTATTCACCCGAAAAAGATTCTTTTTTGTGACTGCCTTTACGGAAAAAAGTCTGAATTGTTTTTGAATTTTCATACATTTCTAAAATCGTTTTAGAAATTTTTTTTGCATCTATTAAATCTGGATAATTCAAAAGTATCGAAAGAACTATCGAATTATCATCCACATCCGGTTTGACGATTCCATGAAGCCTGCCCTCCGTTTCGTAATACCTAAGTATGCCGCCTTGTTCTTTGAACTGTTCAGCAAGGTAGAGTGCCATTTTCTTTTTTAATTGTTGGGGATCTTTTCCGTTTACTTCAGCAAGAGATTCAGCAATGAGACCAGTAAAGAAGAGAGATTTATCTGTATAGCAAAGCTTAGTCATGGACTTGTCTAAACAGTTAATTGGGTAGAAGGCTCCGCTGGGTTCCTGAAGAGCTTCTAGGGAAAGAATTTCGCTTTTTAAGAATTCAGTATTGAGTACTTGGGCACCTAACGATATGGACCAAGTAATTAATAAAAAGAGAGTCACCAAACTTGCTGATTTCATTTTAATACTTATCGGATTTTAAAGGGGAAATAGTGAGAGTAAAAAGAAAACCTAGCTGAGAGTGGAACAGTGATGGGGATCAGGGCGGATGTGTGAGAAATTTGAATGGTTTTAAGTTCAAATTTCGGGGACATTTTTGTGAACTTTTGTGGAGTTCATCACCCTCAGCTCAAATACATATAAGCAGGAACTATGCCAAACATGGAGGTAATCTAAATGCTCGAAATAGTGTAGTTAAAGAGTTGGAATTGGTGCCAAGTTGGGTCCGAGAAGCCATTTAAGCACTGGTGTCCAAGTGTCAGGATTAAAAAAGCCCTCTTTCGAGGGCTTTTTTATTTCTTGAATAACCTGCAGAAGGGGAGAACATTGAATGGTGTGGCAGGATGTTTGAGAATAAACAAAGTGGTTGGCTTTGCTTATTCTGGGACTTTATTGTGAACTTTTTTGGAGTTCATCCCCCTCTTACTTGCCACTACTAAAGCAACCCCTGTGCCATATGAACGAAAAGACTAATGAAGCTCTAACCTATTTAAAAACCATAAAGAAGCATGTGGCCAAAATAAAAAACACTGGAGTCAGTTTGCCACAGTACAATTTCAGAAAGGGGCAAAACTGACAGAAATTGTTTTACCCGCTACATAATGTGAGTGATGTTGTTGAGTTGGGTATGATTTCTTACTGGATCTTACTGTAAGAACTTGTAAGTTTGTGTGTTGATAACTTAGAGTTTTGTAGCTTAATCGATACTTAAGAAAACTTTCTCATTTTGATTTTCACTAATTTGATCAAGGGCAACTCCGGAATTGATGTCTATTGTGCGGACCCCATCTTTCAATTTTTGTACCACTGTTCCAATTTCAATTCTCTGCCCACTACTCAGTTGGAGAGTTGTTTGAAGGCGTGAGGTATCCTGATCCTTGGGAATTTGTGCATCTGGAATAATAACGATGGTTCCGGTCGGTACAGACGGATAGAGTGGTATAGCGTCTTTTTTTACTTCAATTGAGATTTCATATAGTGATGGCTTAATGACACGGCATTCGCCCTTTATGGCGTCCTGGTTAACTGTTAACTCAAATTCTTTAATCGTTTGAATTGTTGTAATGTCTTTTGACTCAGCAGCAGTTGAACTCGTTTGTGCCGAAGGGACAAGTCCAGTAGAAAGTCCCGCACCGGTAGACTCCTTATTCTTTGTTTTGATCTTCTCTATTTTTATACGACAAGGTTCTCTGCGGACCTCTGCTGATGAAAATCCAATTTGAACTGCTGGATCAGCACTTCGTACGTAATTCTGAATAAGTTCTCTTCGGTGTGCTGGGGTGTTAATAGTGAAACAATTTTTGTCTTCTTGGATTTTGTCAGCGGGGACAAGAATAAACTTCAAGCGGGTTGAAATTCCTTGCATCTTTCCGACAGAAGAAAAACAGTATTCTTCAATGGCGGAGTCTTGGGCCACTACAAATTGGGTATATAAAAGGAGCCATAAAATCATTTTTCTATTATAATCGAAAACATATGCATAAGGAACTTACTTACGAAAATCCTGAGGGATACACTGTCTTCACAAGTCAGTTTTTAAAGAATAGAGGCACATGCTGTAAGACTGCTTGTTTACATTGCCCGTATGGATTTACTTTAAAAAAACACGGTCTCGGATTTCAGGAAGTTAAGGAAGATCACTTTCCACAAATCGAGACCATGCTTCAAGAATCAGGTCAACCAGCAGTTGATTGGAAGACATTTTGGCCAGAAAATATTCGTTTCATAGTTATAAAGGATGTTGTTTGTGGATTTTTATTAAAAAATCACATTGTAATTAAACATCTATACATAAAACCATATTTTCAAAATCAAGATCTATCGAAAGAAATGGTAGAAGCATATTTATTTTAAATCGCACCGATAATGCTAAAAAAAATAAAACTACCCATAAAGATGAGTAAGGATCGGCTTATCCATAAATCGTTATCAGTTACCATAAAGTCCTCCTAGGGTTATAAAAAAAGACAAAGGAATTCCCGAGCTCGTAGCATTCGCGACTGAGAGCAAGTCCAGTATCTTTGAATTAGTAAAAGAGAAGTATTCTAGTGCAGGAAATATTTCTCGAAGATATCAAAATCACCGTCCACGGCAGAGAGCATATCCATAAGATCCCAGGCCATTTCTGATGCCAACTTTGGATCAACTTGGTAGCGATTTACCAGTTCAAGTTGAATCTTCGCAAATAGCTCAGTTTCATTCATAGTTTCAAAATCATTCCGAAAAAGTGTGTGTGCAATCATAAACGTCCTCCTTGACGAATACCAAGCTTGAGCCTGTATGTTATTAGCAGAAAAAGAGACTAGTAAGTTCTTAGTAGTCCAACCATTACGCCGCGAATTTCGCATTCTTTATCTTTAATGATAATTGGCTTCATAGTCTTATTGGCCGGATGTAATTCAATCTGTTTTGTCTTTTTAAAGTAGTGCTTAAGTGTCGTTTCATTATCCACAACAGCGACAACAATCTGTCCATTGTCCGCTTGGGCCTGAAGTTTAATAATGGCTATATCTCCACTAAGTATTCCGTCATCAATCATGGACTCGCCCTTCACTTTAAGAGCGTAGTACTGACCTTTCCCTAGCATGTGCATTGGTACGCTAATCTTATCGCTGTTTTCTATTGCCTCAATCGGAACGCCCGCGGCGATTGATCCAAGAAGAGGTATCTCTTCAGTATTTTGTTGCACAGTAGATGGCATAAGACCTCGCACAGAATGCGAGTCATTCATCAGATACCCACCGTTTGTAAGGTACTTAATATAATCTTGAACCGACCCAAGTGATTTAAAGCCAAAATTTCCCTGGATCTCTTTTTGAGTAGGTGAGTAATCGTTCTCTCTTACATATTCAGTGATGTAATCCAAAACTTCTTTTTGCTTTTTTGTCAGCGCCATACTTACTCCGTATTTTTTCCGTACTAAAATCAGTATAAGCGTACTTTTTCCGTAGATCAACAAAAAAGTTTATATTTGTGTATTTTCTAAAGGGGCAAGGTAGGGGCAAGTTTCTTGTCAAAACGCGTGATGTAAGTGCATCTTTGGCAAAGATCCTCTACTAGTTTGTGTTTCTGAAATCCCTCGCGAATATTTTTTAGCCGAGGAGAGTTTAATACCTCTTCAAAACTTTGCTCTAGTACGTTTCCAAGTGGGATTCCGGCCTCCTTGTCAAAACAACAAGGCACGACTGTACCATCAGCGTGAATACCAATTTGTTGTGAAAGGGCCGGACAGAAGCCGTGCTCGCTTCTTATGGGGTCATTGAATGAAGGCCAGTCAAACCGTGTATCAAAATGAAAATAAATTCTTCCAAGCAGGTTTTTACTTTTGTTCAAAGCAACATCAACTCGTTCATTTACTGAGATCTGAAAAAATTCAGTGATGTGATCTATAATTTCTTGATTCTCTGCTTTGCTGCCCGTTGTACTGGGCAAATTCCAAAGACGGTAGTTGATATAAAGCTCAGGCTTTTGAACTAGGGCCTCTTTTGAAAACTGAAGTATGTCGAATAAATATGGGCGTATATCTTTATCCGGATAATTGTCTTTAAAGCTATGTAGTGAAAAATTAATTTGTCTTAAGCATGGAGCTTTAAGAAAAGTATCAAAACCAAATTTGCTTAGAAATGTCCCATTGGTCGTTAGATGGATAACGGCTTTTTCTTCATTACAAATTTGAAGAATTTTTTCAAATTCTGGATGGGCGAGTGGCTCACCCATAAGATGAAGGCAAACTTGATCAGTATGTGGCACCACTTCTTTGAGAATTTTACGAAATTGATCCGAGGATAGAATTTTTTTATCTCGCTCAACTTCAGGGCAGAATGTGCACTGAAGATTGCAGATGTTTGATATTTCTATGTAGGTTCGAAAAAAATGCATACGCAGACTTACCATGGGCAAAGTCATGCGTCATGCTTTTGCTTAATTGGAAGCGATATCCCTCGTTAGGAGCAGAGATTCTTCATCCATTGTGTGAACTAAATCATTGATACTTTTACTAATTGAAGCAAAAACCTGAGGAATAGAGATTTCCTTATTTAGGATCCAGTGCTCAGTTATTCCTTGATATTCGTACTTAAGGTCGGTTTCTTTCGAGTTTATTTCGGTTAACGTGAAAGTGCTTGAAGCCTCATCAAAAGCGGAATCCCTATCAAATAATGGCTTGGTGTATTTTTTAGTTTCTTCGTTGCTCATCATTCTTTGATTAATTGTAATGATCTTATTATTTTGAGCATTCCTAGATTCATGTATTGTCACCAATTCATAATGACTAAAGCTTGCACGATTGTAAATTTGCCGGCCTAATACGTAACGCTCAATTTCATTTAGCGTTTTAGTCCATCCCGTTTTATTTATATCTTTAACAACAATTGTTTCGATTATGTTGTCATTTGAGTATTTACAAGGAATAGACTTATCCGTGTATTGACGGCGGTTTTTGAATGAATTGTTACATTTTTCTTGAAAGTTCACGATGCTTTTCACTACGGAATTAATACCGTAAGAGAATTTTTTAGTAATAGAACCACGATAAATTCTTGTGGAGTCTTTCTTGCCAGATTCCAAAGTAACGCCATTGATGGATTGGATTTTATCCATTTTTGTTTCACCAAAGACTTGAAGCGTGATCAACCAACCTGCACATAATAGAATCTTATAAATTGCCATATCATTCCTTCGATAGTGGAAATTCTATTTTACCCCTAAAAGGACTTTAGGTACTCCCGGAAAATCTTTCGCATCTAGCTCACAAAAGGCCTGTTGTAACGCAAGGCAGCGGACGTATCTTACCGATATCTAAT
>JBILYY010000061.1:0-18345 GCA_044377495.1 Bacteriovoracaceae bacterium
TGGGGAAATGGACTCGGTTTCATAAACGTCTTCATACTCTTTTTGATAATTATGGTTTATTGATAGAACAGGACTTTCCTGGCCACTATCCACTTGAAAAAGAAGCCCAATGGCTTTCCAAACATGGATTTCAGGGAAACCTTACTCAAACAAATTATGACTTGATTCTAACATGGGACTTTCCACTTTCAGGCCTTGTTGAATTGGAAAAAGTTATCTCACGGGGGCCCTAAATGTATGTTCTAAGATCCGTTCGCCCTGACGATTTAAAAAATCTTTATAAACTTAGTAATATTATGACGTTTATTAATCTTCCACCTGACGAAGATCTCATTAGTGCCAAAATTGATAGCTCGATTCAAAGCTTTCATAATCCCAGCAAGAATTTGTTTGAGAACTACTATATTTTTGTTCTAGAAGACGAAGAAAGGGATGAGGTACTTGGCGTTTCAATGATTCACGCCCAACATGGGACGGATGAGGAGCCTCACTTTTATTTAACTGTCGGACAAGAATCTAAATTTTCACAGACCATTAACACTGGATTTGTTCACGGTACTTTAAAACTTGGACTGGACACAAATGGTCCAACTGAAATTGGCGGGCTAATTCTTAACCCTGAATTTCGTGGCCATAAGGAAAAACTAGGTAAGCAATTATCTTTCGTTCGTTTTTTATACATGGCCGAAAACCAAAATCGCTTTAAGCCTATGATTCACTCAGAACTTATGCCTCCACTTGATAAACTTGGTAATTCCCCACTATGGGAGGCAGTCGGACGCAGATTTTTCAACATGAATTATCATGAAGCTGATGTCTTAAGTAGAAGTAATAAAGAATTTATTCTTAGCTTATTTCCTTCTGAAAATATTTACCAAACTCTACTTCCAATGGAGGCAAGAGAATCCATCGGTAAGGTAGGTAAAGAAACTGAGCCAGTGAAACGCATGCTAGAAAATGTTGGGTTCAAATACACTTTGGAAGTTGATCCATTTGATGGAGGACCACATTATCGTTGTCCACTAAAAGATATAAAACCAATTAAAGAAAAAATTACCGGACAATTAGTTGCAAACCGCTTTAATCCTGCAGACACAAGAGAAGTTTTAATTAACGTAATTCATCCTGAATATGACTTTTTTGCATTTAGAACACAATTGCAGGTTCACGGTGATGGTCAAGTTTCGATGGACCCTAAAATTATAGATAAGCTAGGGCTCTCAACCCCACAAAAAATATCTGCGATTCCATTTAGCTAGGCTTGTTTTTTATTTACCAGCACACCATTGGTATCAGCAAATCGAATTTTGTCTTTCCCTTCAATCGTGGATGTTTTTACGACGTACATTTCAGTGGATTTTGCATATTCCTTAGCTGCTTCTTTTTTAAGAACCGGAGAGCTTGCCGTCTTTGTTTGCTCCCTGTTCCATAGTATAAATTCTGATGACTGAATGTTGCAGGGTGTTTCTGCTAAATTGGCAGGAGGTTTTTCATTATTGGATACTGGCTCCGGAATGCTTGAAGGAGCTAATTGCTTTTTCTTAAACGGGAGAACTGTACCAGCATTTCCAGCAGGCCCTTCTAACTTATCATTGTTTCCTGGGGCATCGCTCCAAACAATTAAGTCCTCTCCAGCTGCCCTTTTCATAAAAATTGGCTTCACAAAAGCAGCTTTCGAGAGTTTTAGTATCTCTTCTAGTCCTAAAATTCTTAATGCTTTAAGTACGTACGATTTAGCCACAAATAACCTCTTCCCTGACTATATCGGTCACCTTTATGGAAAACTTGAGTGTTTTAATTGGAAATATGTACCCTAAAGTACCCAAAAGATGTCTGGACATATAATTTTGCGAGGTTTATAAAATACGGACCTTTTGACTATTGTTGGGGAGTGGCGCAGTTGGTAGCGCAGCAGACTGTTAATCTGTTGGTCGTCGGTTCGAGTCCGACCTTCCCAGCCATTTTTTTATGCAATTTTCGACTAATACATATTCCAAATTAAAATCACGAATTAAGCGCCGATACCGATTACAGTATTTAAAATGCATTAAAGAGCTTAAGTCTTATCCTCAGGCCAAAACTTCAAAGTGGATCAAAGACCACCATTCAGAGTTTCTAGAATTCAGTCCTCAGAGATGGTTTTTTCTTAAACAAGTTGAAACTCTTCTTTTTTTCATTTCACAGAAATCCAAAGACACTGATAAAGATATTTTTTCCGACGAAGACAATGAGATATTTGAAAGATGGAATCAGAGCGAATTTGCTGATGTTTTTTTAAAATTATTAAACAAAAAAATGTCCCTACGAAGAGCATCTTTGGAAACGAGTAAAGTTTTTGATGATCACCTCGTTTCACTTGGGAACTTGCACCTTTTAAAAATGCCAAGTTCTACTAAAAATTATCGGTTACAACCGTCCTTGGGAGATTTTAAAAATCAAAAGAATATTTCGAAATTATTAGAGACAACACTTCATCTTGAAGGCAAAGAGCTTGGACTCTTAACTTCAAGTTTAAAAGAAATGAAAAGTTTTTCTACTAAAATTGAAGTTGCTTCCCGCGTGATACGTAAATTTTCACCTGACTCATGGGAGCGTTTTTCAGCTTTTACTGAGATAATCATACCTATCAAACAAGAAGAGCTCGTAAGTTTTTCTCACCAAGAACTTCCTGGAACATCTATGATCAATCTCTATAACAGAGATTTTGTGGATCTTTTGGATGATCTCTTGCATGAGAATGGCCATCACCATTTGAATTATTATCTTAATCTAGAAAAGCTAATAGATGAGCCAATTGATTGCATCTATTACAGTCCATGGAGAAGAACCTTGCGACCTCTGCGAGGAATTTACCACGCGTACTTTACCTTTTTCTGGGCCTTTAAACTCTTTTCGGACATGCTAAGCACCAAGGAATTAGACTCCATATGGTATCTCTTTTCTAAGGATGAAAAAGAGAAGATTGCATGGAGAGCAGTAGAAGAATATTGGATGCTCGAATATACTTTTCTGGATCTTCAATGGGCCCATAAGCAAGGGCTCATTTCAGATATCGGCTGGGATTTGGTTAAAGAGCAGAGAACCAAAGTTATAAAATTCAAGACCAAAGTAACTGTTTGGGAAAAATATCTTAAGAACCATTCAAAAGAACTTAAAGTTTTAAAGAAAGTCCTTACCCATGCTCGTAAGCATTATAAAAGAATTTAAAGTTGCTGTAACTCAAACTGCATTTGATTGGCCGGCATCAAATCACCTTTTTTGGCAGCAATGCTAATACCCTCTTTCCATATACTGGCCGCCAATTCAACTAATCCACACCCCTTGTACGCTTTTCCTAACGATAGATAGGCAACGGAATATTGAGGATCAACTTTAACAACTCTTTCCAAATAGGAAACAGCAGAAGCCCAGTTTTTTCTCTCTACAGCTATAGAACCCAGGCCATAATTGGCCAAAGTGTCGTCTCCGTCTATTTCAATAACTTGCTGGTACATGTTCTCACGTTTGGCCCATTCCAGTTCCAAGTGCTTCTTTTCTTCATCAATTTTTTCTTTTATCTTGGCTTCATCGCCAAATTTCTGAAAAGACTTGATTGTTGCCAAAGATTTTTCATTTTCTGCTTCTGGTATTTTTCCTAATTTCATTAAAAAAAGTGACTTATTAGTGTGAGCAAGAACAGAAGATGGATCGACTTTTGTAAGTTGGTCCATAACTTCAATGGCTTCAGAAAATCTTTCCATACGACCAAGCATGACCCCCAGACTTTCATAAGCATCTGCAAAGACCGGATTGAGGTCTACTGCTTGCCTGAATCGTTTTTCGGCCACCAATAACTCGTCTCGTTTAAATGCCTCTGTGGCCTCATAATAAAGGTCATTTGCCTTTTCTTCATTGGAACCTGAGAATAGTGGGTAGTATACGACAACAGCGCTTAGGGGCTGACCATTGGCCTCAAATTGAAGATTTATACCTTCAACTCTAAAGTCACGCAAAAGCTTAGCAGAAGAATAAAATTTTCCGTTCCATTCGCGACATTTTTCGATGTCCCCAATTTTTTTATCAAAACTATATATTGGTCCCAGTGACTGCAAATTTGAGGTTACCAAAAGAACAGGACTATAAGCCGCCCCACGTCGAGTCGCAATTTTAGATACCGTTTCTTGGCCAGGGTAACAGCCCTTATTTGGGCTGACACTAAGATCATAAAGTCTCAAGTTATTAATAATTTCAGCCGAAAAATCTGATCCTTTAAAATCAGGCCACCCATTTAGATCTTTCCAAAATTCAATTTCCTCGTGGCTTATCTTCGCTATATTTTCAGCAAATTCATTTTGCGAAAGGAGTGCGTTTTCTTCAAAAACATTTCCCACAAAAGAGTTGTTGTTGTGAAATTGCAAAGCATTTGGGCCAATTGTGAAATACCAATGCTTTAACCCTAAATCATTTATAGTCACATCTTCAGAAATTAAAAACTTCTCTAACCTTGAAATTGATATATCTTTGAGCATTTCAGGAATGAGAAGCGTTACTGTATTGTTGGACTTCACCCCCCAGCAATAAAACTCAAGTCTTCCCTGAGGATCCAGAAAACTTAGCAAATGAAAATTATTGTCTGGCAGTGTTTTAAAATTAAATGTTGATTGTTTATTTATGAAATCAAAAGAATCGGATCCTACAAGCTCAAGAGTATAAAAATCAAGTTCAAAAGATCCAACAGAGTAACGATAGTTTTCTAACATAATTTAAATAGTAAATGATTCCCCACACCCACACGTATTTTTAGCGTTTGGGTTATCAAAACTAAAGCCTTTTCCATTGAGTCCATCTTTAAAATCCAGTGAAATGCCTTTTAAATAGATAACTGACTTAGGATCAATCAAGATTTTTATTCCACTAAATTCGAGAACATTATCTCTTTCTTTAAATTCTGAAAATTCTATTTTGTACGAGAGACCAGAGCACCCTCCACCGGTCACCGCCAAGCGCAGGCCCTTAGTACCATTGGGATTTTCATTTTGAGAAATGGTTCTTATTTGTTCAAGTGCTTTATCAGTAATTGTTATAATCTGGTCCATAATATCTTCCTTGCTTCACGCATCTGTACCAGTAAATTACATGGGTTTCAACTATTCGTCATGTGCCCAACCTGGAACAGCGTTCATCATAGTGCATATTAGATTTTGATGCAAAACCAATGGGATACATGCCTTAAAATCAATCACTTAGAGCCTGTCCTTATCCGACTTCTAAAATCAAGTTTTTAACTTTTATGGATATAAACAGGCCTAGGACATATACTGTACCCATCCTAGGAATTTCAGATGTCGTTAACTTTGTATCACTATGTTCACTGTCCGTTCTGTATCAGGGTGCGTTTAGTACTCGGTTTCTTGAATTTAAGCTATGAATCTGTTGTCGTTGCATATGATGATGAAGAAACACCAAAAAGGCTTATGGGGAAGAAAATGCTCCCAATTCTCGCGCATGATGCAGGCGTCATGAACGAGAGCCTAGAAATTATTTCTTTTTTGGATACAAATAATAAACTGAAATATCAGCAATTAATTGGAAAAAAAGATTTTATCAAAGTGACAGAATTATTGAATTCAATCGGTGAACCCGTTCATTCTCTGGCCATGCCTTATTGGATGTGGACGCCCGAGTTTTCAGACTCTTCTCGAAACTATTTTAGAAGCATTAAAGAGAAGAAAAGAGGGCCTTTCAGTAATTTGGTTAAGAATCAATCATTGTTTTTGAATCAACTGGATCCTTTTCTAAAAGAAATCGAAAAGAGTCTGTCTCCGTTTTATACTTCGCCTGAATTTGGCTTATACGATATCCTTATTGCATCTCACCTTTGGGGACTATATCTAGTTCCAGAGTTTCAGTTTTCGGAAAAAATCCACCACTACCTTCAAACCGTAAAACAAATTTGTCATTTTAATTATCATAAAGATTTTTGGAGCTAATATGATCGTCATGCTTAGACTGCAAACAAAAGAAGTAGTAAATGAAGTCCCAATTGAGATTTATAAATCAATCGTTGTAGGTAGAAGTATTCACGCAAATCATAAAGTTTCAGACGAATTAATGAGTGGCACTCATTGCAGAATAACACTGACACATTCAAAGCTTGAAGTTATGGATTTAGAATCAAAAAATGGTACTTATCTTAATGGTTTGCGGGTAGACAGATCTGATGTTTTCCTTGGTGACGAAATTAGAGTCGGTTCAACAAAAATTACTATCCTTCATGGCAAAATGGATCCAGAGTCTATAGCTGCCATTACTTTTCTAGGAGCTGCCAAAGACAGGCAAAGCCATGGCCTCAAGCTGGACTTTACTGGCGCTAGAATGATAAATCAGGAATTAGGAACCTCTTCTGATGTTGAAAAAAGACCAACAATGAGCTCCAATAAAGAACTCGAAGTCAGGAAAGTAGTTAAGAGTAAAATAAAGCTTTCAAAACAGGAAATAATACTACGAAACAAAAAGAGAGCATCACTTGCATCTACAATCGATATCATTTTAGTATTTGGTGTAATTGCACTTCCTCTTGTTGTTTCAAATATAATAATTTTATTAAGTCCATCTTTTGTAAAAGAAAACCGATTGGTATTTATGTTAACTTCGGTAGTATTTTGCGTTGGCCTATATTTTGTTCTTAATTTTAAAATTTTAAAATTTACGATCGGTGAAAAGTTATCAGGAATAGAGAATCTGTTTAACGACCAGGAAGTCTAGTTTTTTGGCTTCCAAAAAATTTCTGGCTTATTCGAAACCTTGTTAATGTATCGGGCCAATACAAAAAAATAGTCAGACAACCGATTTAGAAAAATTATGCTTAGTGCTGGAAGCTTCTCGTTTGTCGACTGTTCATAATGGACCAGCTTTCTTTCAACTGATCGAGTTGCAGTTCTTGCAAGGTGGAATGCAGATGCCTCAAGGGAACCACCGGGAAGGATAAAGTTTTTCAAAGGGGTAAGCTGAGCATCCATGCGGTCTATTTCAGTTTCTACTTCTTTAATTAGCTGATCCGTAAGTTGTGGCAAATTGTACTTACTTCTATTTTCTAACTCACATGCCATATTTGAACCAAGGTCAAACAATGCAGATTGAATTGTGTGTAAGAACTTAATTTCTGCACTAAAATTATTATCCAAATAAGAACAAGCGTAGCCTATACGAGAATTAAGCTCATCTAGGTCACCATAAGCATCTATTCGAAAATCAGATTTCATAATGCGGTTGCCACTTACTAGTCCTGTTTTCCCCTCGTCACCAGTTCCTGTATAAATTCCAGACTTTTTCATTACATATTCCTTCGGTATCGACCGCCAACCTCATATAACACCGAGGTTATTTCGCCCAAACTACAATATCGAACAGTGGTCAAAAGTTCTTCAAATATATTACCACCTGCTAGAGCAACATCACGAAGCCTACCGAGACAATCAGCCGACTCGGATTTATGCTTTATTTTAAAGGCTTCAAGACGTTTAATTTGATCATTTTTTTCGTCGCTTGATGCTCTTGAAAGTTCAATTGGTTTCCAACCTTCAATTTTTTCCGGAAGGAACGTATTTACACCAATAATGGGCAACTCACCCGAATCTTTGAGTGTTTCGTAGTAGAGCGATTCTTCCTGGATTTTTCCACGTTGATACATTGATTCCATAGATCCAAGTACTCCACCCTTATCTGAAATTCGATCAAATTCAATCAGGACTGCTTCTTCTACAATTCTTGCTAGCTCGTCGACAATAAACGAACCCTGAAGAGGATTATCAGTTTTATTTAAACCATATTCACGGTTAATAATTAACTGAATGGCCATTGCACGGCGAACTGATTCTTCAGTTGGAGTTGTTATAGCTTCATCGTAGGCATTAGTATGAAGTGAATTGCAATTATCTGAAAGTGCTAGGAAGGCTTGGAGTGTAGTCCGAATGTCGTTGAAATCTATTTCTTGAGCGTGAAGCGATCTTCCTGATGTTTGGATGTGATATTTTAATTTCTGAGATTTATCAGATGCTCCGTATTTATCCCGCATAGCAACTGCCCAAATCTTACGTGCCACTCTACCCAACACAGTGTACTCAGGATCCAGACCATTAGAAAAAAAGAACGACAAATTCTCGCAAAACTCATCAATGTGCATACCGCGACTGAGATAATATTCTACATACGTAAATCCATTAGAAAGTGTAAGAGCAAGTTGCGTAAGGGGATTAGCTCCAGCTTCAGCAATATGATATCCAGATATTGAAACGGCATAATAATTTTTTATTTTATTTCTACAAAAGAATTCCTGAACATCACCCATCATTTTAAGCGAAAATTCTAATGAAAAAATACAGGTATTCTGGGCTTGATCTTCTTTAAGAATATCGGCCTGAACGGTACCACGCACCTGTCGCATGACTTCAGCCATCTTTATTTTATTTTCTTGATCTTCTTTCTGAAGAACACCATTAATTGCAGTGTTCATATACATCGCCAAAATGATTGGTGCAGGGCCATTTATAGTCATCGAGACAGAGGTAGAGGGTGATGTAAGATCAAAACCTTTATATAGATCCATCATATCATCTAGCATGCATATGGAAACTCCAGACTCGCCCACTTTTCCATAGATGTCAGGTCGGATTGCAGGGTCTTCACCATATAAAGTTACCGAGTCGAATGCTGTTGATAATCGTTTAGCAGTGGCATTTTTTGAAAGATAATGAAAACGAGAATTAGTTCGCTTTGGCCCACCTTCCCCAGCAAATTGTCGTGTAGGGTCTTCGTCCCCACGCTTAAAGGGAAATACTCCAGCCGCAAAAGGAAAAAAACCTGGCAAGTTTTGCGAACGGATAAAGCGCAATTTTTCTGAGGCGTAATAAATCTTAGGAAAACCTACTTTAGAAATATCTGAATGGGAAAGCGATTTAAACTTTGTTGGTACTTTATTTTCTTTCCCGCGAACAATATATGTATGCTCACCCTTAATGTATTCATTAACTGTCTTATCTAGGTCAGCAATCTCTTTTAATTCAACAACAAGATCATCTTTTAGTTCTTGTTGTTTTGTTTTTAACGAAGGGCTGTCATTAATAATTTTAGAGGCTTCTAAAAGTGATTCATACTGACGAAGTTTTTCTACAGAATTTAAGGCCGACTGGTTATAAGTACGAATTGTTTCAGAAATGTCTCTGAGGTAATTGACCCTTCCTGCTGGAATTACGGCCTGCTTTTTACTTGGGGCACGATCAGACGGCACTTTATCAAGCTCAGGATTAGGCTTGAATCCCATTGCCTTAACTATATCTTTAAAAAGAGCATTCACGCCTACATCATTAAATTTTGAGGCCATTGTCCCATATATTGGAAGCTCATCATCAGTTGGTGAGCCTGGGTGATTAGCAAAAATAACTTTATTTCTACGATACTGTTTTCTCACGTCTCTAAGTGCGTCCTCGCTTCGAGGTTTTTCGAACTTATTAATTGCAATAAAGTCTGCCACCTCTAGCATTTCAATTTTTTCTAATTGCGTAGCCGCACCGAACTCCGGCGTCATCACGTATAGTGTTTTATTCGCGACTTTCGTTATTTCATCTGAAGCCTGACCAATCCCAGAGGTTTCAATCATGATGAGGTCGTAATCCTGGGTTTTTAAAAACTCGACAACTTTCTTAATCTCTGGTGAAAGTTCATTTGAAGAATCACGTGTTGCAAGAGAGCGAATATAAAAATTTTCATAAGTTGCTGCTCCCAACCGAATTCTGTCACCCAACAGGGCACCCTGATTTTTTTTCTTAGTAGGGTCAACTGAAACTAATGCAACTTTTTTATCACCATAATATAGATGGAATCGCAAAAGTATCTCATCAATCAGTGATGACTTTCCTGCTCCACCTGTTCCAGTAATACCAAAAACGGGAATAGCATTTCCACTCACTGGAAATGGAAAATCTCGATTATCTTCAATGAAGGTTATTACTTTTCCAACTTCATAGGCCGACAATTTTTTATTGGCAAGAGCCTTAAAATCAACATTATCTAATGTCGAGTACTCACACTTATTAATCATGTCATCAATGATTCCATTTAAACCCAAACTTGTTCCATCATTGGGATGATAAATCCGAGTGATCCCACGTTTATGAAGTTCCATTATTTCAGGGGGGGTGATAACACCTCCACCTCCACCAAAAATGCGAATATTTTTTCCGCCATGCTGATCCAATAATTCTCGTACATAGGTGAAGTATTCCATGTGGCCACCCTGATATGAACTAATGGCTATCGCATGGACATCTTCAGATAACGCAGCTTCAACGACTTCCTGAGCGGATCGGTTATGTCCTAGATGAATTACCTCGACACCTTTGGATTGCAACAATCTACGCATAATATTAATCGAAGCATCATGCCCATCAAAGAGGCTCGTTGCCGTTACAAAGCGTAATTTTCTAGTGGTCATTTTGAGGTCCTTGAAACTAAACAGAAATTTTTAAATAGTGCGTCATTCGAAGTGAAATATCTGATATAATTCAAACACGATATGCCCAAATTGTATAAGGAAATGCTTTATAGCTTCGGGAGCTAGGTGTATAATACATAAATATGAGCGAAGAAATTAAAATAGAAAATCCATTCCATGCGGCCCGTTTTAAACCCAACCGTAAGGGGAAAAAGCCGCCTAAACTTATTGCAGTAGTTCACCAATCAGGCTGCACAGGTTGTGAAGTCTGTATTGCTGGATGTCCTGTGGATTCAATTGAACTTGTTCCAGGTCCAGACCCTAAAAATCCTACTTATCAACAAATGGTAGAGATTGATCTCGCTCGTTGTATCGGTTGTCAAAACTGCTCTCAAGATTGCCCTTGGGAAACTATTACCATGTACCAACATGATGATGCTTTTACGGCTTGGGGAAATGAAACACTAAGTTCAGATTTATACGTCGATGAATCTAAGCTGGAAAAAATAAAAGAAGAGATTGCAGAATAAAAAAGGCTCCATTAAGGAGCCTTTTTTATTTCTTAAATAATTAGAGAACGAATGGAAGAGAAAAACCGACCATTACGGCATTGTAGTCGACGTTAAGATTTACACCGCTACCAAGGTCTTCTTCTTTATACGTAATACTTCGATACTCAACATTAAAATCCAAGAAAGGTAACAAAGTAAGACCAACACCGATCTTAGGGCCAGTTCCCCCCTTAAAGTCAGTACTAGTTGAATCAGCAATAGCCTCTCCAGTTCCAGAAAATACATAGCCTGCATACACTCTTAACAGTACCGGAAACTCATAACCAATAAAACCGCCGAATTCCGAAGTTTTAAACTTATTATCATCAGCTCCATAAGTCATATTTGACGACAGATAATCCAAACCGAGTTGAAATCCAAAATTTTGATATCCTAATCGGCCACCATAACTAGCGCCTTTAATACCCGATGTATCAGTATCGGTGCTAGCACCAGAGAATTCGGAATTAAGTTTACCGTATGAAAAACCCACAAGAGGTTCTATTAATAATCCGGCATGTGAATTGGAAACGTATCCAAAGACTAAAAGCAGAATGAGAGGTAGTTGAGATAATTTTTTCAAGAGGAAAACTCCTTTAATAAGTTACGGCCTCTTATATTTTAGGAGTTTTCAAAAAATCTGCATTACTTTTGTATCCGACCGATTAGCTCGCCTAACTTAACCATCACTATCTCCTGTTGATTCGGGAGTTTAATCGCGATATGGCCTTTAGGAACTTCCTGAATATTTTCACTAGCGATTATTCTTCCCGTCTTGTCTTCGGAAATTTTGCCTACCATATCACCTTCTGATGCCATGATTTGCCCAATGGTACCTCGTCCAAAGACTACAACATCCCCATCTCTCAGCGGATATTTGCATGTAAGGCAGTTGTAGCGATTATCAACCAATAGTGTGTGTCCGCTTTTCAAATTAAAATCCGAAAGGTCTTCTCTGGTTTTAGTTAGTGAAAAAAGATTCATTTCAGATCTCATAACCATTGCAAACATAAAAGATGCCGTAATCATTTGCATTATTTTAGAACGATGAAGAATAATTCCCTCGAACTCTAAATCTCTTAATTTATCCTCGGTTTGTGTGCTTAATTGCAGCTTCACTCTCTTATCAAAAATGAACTTTTTAAGTACAATGGAAAATATAAAAGTTGTGATCATTATTACTAATGCTGAATACATAAACAATCTAAAGAAATACATTCCCTGATTATTAATGATGATTTCTCGTGTTTGAATAAAATAAGTTAGAATTAAAAAACTTGCAGGAAGAACTACCCAGTTTAAAATATCAACAAACTTGTGTCTAAAAAACCATTCTTTTCTTTTTTGGTGGTGATCATATTGAACAAGTTTTGTTCTAAATGCCTCATACACTTCCTGAGAAATGACGGTTGGCCTTGCAAGATGAAACCCTTCCCAAATATAATCCAGACGCTCCAGACCTGAGCTGAAATAATGTTTTGTTCCGTCCTTCATCTTAAAATAGAATAGAGACCAAAAAACAATTTTAACTGAAGCAACATTTTCGAAAACGATTTCTTCTTTCTTACCTGAATTATGAACCCAGAGATGAGTTGGAAATACTTGTACAACTTTATTTATTCGTGTTCGTAGCCAGATTAAATAGTAACAAGAAAAAGAAATGAAGTAGGCCAGGCTTAACCAAAACTCATCATTGTATTCATTGTAGACCGAGCTTAAACTGGCCTGCGACAACTTGTGTCCCCAAAATGAAAGAACGAGTCCAGAGATAGTAAGCAGTATAACGAGATAAATTTTAAAATGAATTCGATGTTGCAGATATCGAGGTTGAATCGAATCAAATTTAGTTAAATTTTCCAAACAATACTCCTGGTTTTATCTAACCTAGTATCGGATGTATTTAATTATAACTTGACTAATTTGGTCTATCGCCTCTCAAGGTCTTGATTTTATGTATTAAAATAATTCCTATTCCTATAAAAAGCAGACCAAAAGATATCCATTGGGAAGGTGTTAAAATACCCCATGTACCTCGAATGGTATCACCACGTAAGATCTCTGTGCCAAAACGTAAAACACCATAACCAATAAAATATAGGGCAAAAGATTTAAGAGATGGTCGTGCCTTAATAAGAATGAAAGCTATTAAAAATAAACCGAGACTTTCTAAAATCTGAGTGGGGTGTCTGTGTGATCCATGGAGCTGTATGCCCCACCACAGATTAGTTTCTTTGCCAAAGCAGCAACCTGCCAACAAACAGCCTATGCGCCCGATAGCATGACCTAGTGTCACCGCCGGAAGCATGGCCCCAAAAGTACGCATAGTAATTGGAAAATGAAATAATTTGTACAGTCCCAAAAAGATAAGAGAAAAAATTAATCCTCCATAAAAAACGAACCCACCACCTGTCCAAAAGGATGCCTGCGTAAGAATATTGTCAGTATGAATTGCTTGAGTCGTCAGATAAAAAAAAAGCTTGGAACCCATCCAAGAAGAAACAAAAATCCCCCAAAACAAAAGCTGCCCATATTTTGCGCCAATATCAGCTTTGGCAAAAAATACCTGATAGGCAATACCCCATCCAAGTCCCATTAGAAGTGGGTAGGAGTACAGGATTAACTCATGGCTTTGGTAAAGGATCGGGAGCATCTTGTCCTGCTTGAGCGGCTGCTTTTTTTGCCTTAAGCTGCACAAAGAAATCAATTATTAATAATCCGGCAGCGACAGTAATGCAGCTATCGGCAACATTGAATGCAGGGAAATGATTTGACTCATCTTTCCAGTAGAAGAGTAGAAAATCCACCACGTAACCTAAAGAGAAACGATCAATAAGATTTCCAATTGCACCCGCAAGAATCAAGGCGTAAGCGAGAGAGAGGTAAAATGGATTTTTAAGAGTTTTAATCAACATGTAGAAAATCCAACAGCAAAAAAACACTGGCAGCGCCAAGAACATTACAATTCGGAATATTTCATGTGCTCCTGCACCAAACCCAAAAGCTGCTCCCGTATTCTTCACGTAGGCAATACTGAAAAAACCATCGATAACAGGGATAGATTGACCGTAATATAAATTTGTTTGAATCGCCCCCTTAGAGAGCTGATCCACAATAATTAAAGTCGCCATAACAAGGCATAGAGACCAAAAACGGGTCATGATAATTCCTAGTAATATTCTTTTGGTACAATTTCATACTTCTCAATTTTTCTCAGAAGAGTTTTCTTCGGAATATTTGCATTGAGTGCAGTTTGATTAATTTTACCTTTATTAATCTTTAGAGCTTGAACAATAAACTCTTTTTCAAAAAGATCTTTAGCTACGGCAAAATCTAACTTTCCACCCTCACCTACTTTAGCTCCAAATGAAAAGTGAACCTCATTACCTGTTGAGGTTTTAGCCGAGGGAGCATCAAGAACTGAATTTTGGATGTCTGAGAGATCAATTACACTATCTGCCGCAATCTGATCTTTTGCTTCGGTTTTCTTATGATCTTTAAAAACAATTGCTGGTAAAGAATGAAGGTGAATCATGTCGGAAGCTTCCATAATGAAACAATGTTCGATTATGTTACGTAGCTCACGAATATTTCCGGGCCACGAGTAATTAGTTAAAATCTCCATTGCTTCAGGTTCTGCACCACCTACTTTGAGATTATGAACATTATTGAAGTAGTTAATATAGTGGTTAACCAGGTGAGGTATATCCGTTTTTCTTTCTCTTAAAGGAGGAAGGTAAACTGGAAGAACATTCAATCGGTAGAATAAATCTTCGCGAAATGTTCCATCCTTGATCATCTCTTCAAAAGGCTTATGTGAGGCTGCAATAATTCTGACATCTACCTTAACTTCACGATTAGAACCAACGGGCATAAAGGTTTTTTCTTGAAGCACGCGAAGAAGTTTTACTTGCATGGCCGCAGAAATATCACCAATTTCATCCAAGAAAATAGTTCCGCCTTCAGCGAATTGAAATTTACCAATTTTTCTTTGATCTGCTCCTGTAAATGCACCTTTTTCGTGCCCAAAAAGTTCCGATTCAATTAGGTTTTCTGAAATAGCACCACAGTTAATCGTTACAAACTTTTCATCTTTGCGGGGTGAATTGTAATGAATCGCCTTGGCCACAAGCTCTTTACCTGTACCAGACTCTCCACGAATAAGAACCGGCGTAACAACCTTGGCAAGCTTAGAAATTACGTCAAAAACTTTTTTCATTGCATTTGATTCGCCAACGAATTTATCTTTGGAAGTTGATGTTTCACCAATGGAAAGAGTCGGTGAAGAAAATGTCAACGTTTCAACCATTGAGCGTGCTTTTAGAGCTCGTTTAATAAGTGCGACTAAATTATCTGAAGTGATTGGCTTTTCTAAATAATTATAAGCTCCCTCTTTAACTGCCTTAACTGCATCAGTTACGTTTGAATACGCGGTAAGAATCAAAACAATAACTGAAGGATCATGTTTTTTAATTTCAGTCAGGGCCTGAATGCCATCCATCTCTGGCATGTTTACATCCATGACTACTAAATCATATTTCTGACCGTAGACTTTGTTGACAGCTTCTTTTCCATTGTCAGCAACATCAACCACAAAGTGATGATATTCTAAGGCCTGTTTAACAGACTGCTGGAGGACTTTATCATCATCAACAACTAAAACCTTATGCATAGAAACTCCTATTGATTCTTAAGCTTAATTATAAACGAAGTACCCTCACCAAGTTGAGAGGTAGCAGAAATGACCCCATTATGGAGTTCGATAAAATATTTTACCAGAAAAAGTCCGAGTCCAGAGCCTTTAATTGAGTGGGTAGAATCATTCTTCACCCGATAAAATTTATCAAAAATATGGGCTAAATCTTCCTGCCCTATACCCAAACCATTGTCTTTAACTTCAATATAGACCCAAGTCGGGTCATCCCAGGTCTTAACCGAGATAGTTTTGCCCTTGCCAGCATATTTGATAGCATTTTCAACAAGGTTAGAAATAACCCTATTCATTAGTACAGTATCAATCTCAATTGGATATAGGGGCGAAAGTTCAGATTCAATTTTGATCTGCTTGTTCCCAGCTTCAAATTCCAGCTTGGTCAAGATTCCTTCAATAACTTTATTAACATCCCTCGATTCTTTTCTTAAGGTTAGATTTTGAGATTCAATTTTCGTTAAATCCAAAATGGAATTAATAAAATCATTCAACTCTTTTGTTGAGTTAACCACGTTATCAATTAATTCTGTCTGCTCTTGAGTATTATTAAATTTAATTTTTAGGATATCCGCAATCCCCGCAATTTTAGCCACCGGTGTTTTAAGATCGTGACTCATAAGAGAAATAAAATTTTGTTTTAAGTTATCAACCTGTTTTAAAAGTTTGGTTTCTTCTTGAATCGCATACCGCGTCTGATATTCTTCAATTGCACGGAACGGTACCCAGATATAATAAACCACAAAGATACTCAACACTAAGTGGGACAATTTGATCCAAAGGCCAAAAGAAATAAAAGAAAAATAACTAATGAACAAAATCCCAATTATGAGAATAATGGTAATCATTAATCCCTTCACTGGCTGTACTCTAGAAATGATATAAGAAAGAATAATGGCTATTAGTAATGAAGCCAGTTGTGTGTAGAAATCATTTATATCGTAGATCGTTTTTTCAGAAATTAAGGCTTCTATTATGTGGGCATGTACCATCAGTTTTGGAGTACGTGCATTCTCCTTATCAAACGGAGTTAGGACGTAGTCATTTGTATTTGATAAATACTGTGGCCCAATGAGTACAACTTTATCAGTAAAAAATCCTTTGGGAAAATTCCCAACGACTACCCGATGGAAGGGAATAACGTAGCCTTCGCTTTTTATTGGGTTTCCTGAATATTTAAATAATGCGAAATTTGCATCCGCTTCAGAATTATAATAAGCACCTTTATATGCTGTTGCATCAATCTGTGGGAGGCGTTTTAGATCTCGGTATTTTTTAGCAGTCCATAAATGAAGAGAATCCTCACCTGAAATATTTAATATTGCCCTTCGAACTACTTCATCTTTGGAAAATATCAACTGATCTTTATAAAGCTGTCCTAAATTATATCCAATATCTCTTAATCCTTCGGGAGGTATTTGTTCCCCGAAGTTATCAATTTCTGTTCCAAATTTAAATTTATCACCAGCGGGAGAAAATTTTTTAATACCATCATAAAATTCCGTCTGGTACCTGGCCTCAACATCAGAGTCTGGCTCAAGCAGTGAAACGAAATAATTAACAACTGCCGGCTTGTCTTCTACTAACCGATTCATCAAACGATTGTGGGAGGCATATGTATAAGGATAGGTTTCGCCAAGAAACTGGTCACTTTCTTCATCTAGGGCAATTAGAACAATTGGGTTTTTAAAACTATTTGAAGAAATATCATTTTTGACCCAAAAATCTAAAAAAATTGATTCCAGAGGATGAAATGAATATTGTATCAAAATTAAAATAAATGCCAAAGTAACTAGTAGCGGTGCAAATTTAGAAAACTCAAGAGCTTTAAATCTTTTAAACACGGTCCTCCGTCTTAGGAAGAAAGAAGACGTCCCATTCATGAGGCAAAAGCTCTAAAGATATTATATTCTGAAAATGCAGACTCTTATTTGCAGATGAAAACTCAATAAGCTTACGGCTTGGAAGTGAGTAAATCTCGTGGCTTCTATTTAGTTTTGAACACACCTTGTTTAGCAGGCTGCTTTCCAACTGATAGTCCTTAATTATTGTTTCAAGTTTTTTGAAATATTTCTCACCAAGAGTAAGCTTGAAAAAAAGTTCACGCCAAGGATTAAGAAGATAATACAACAACCAATTCATCGACTGTTTGAATTCTGCATTAGGCACAATTTTTGTTACTATCTCGAGGGAGGCATACGATAACCAATTTGCCATCCCTATTAGGAACATTACTTTCGTTCTCTTTGAAGCTAGATTTTTTTTAACCTGCATCAATAATTCAAAACAAATTGCTGATAGTTCCTCTTTGTTACAGATCGCTAGAAGCTGTTTACTTAGTACTATGCTTATTGTTTTTTTGTTCTGAAACACGAAGGCTCGCTCCAGCGTACCATTGTAATAATACAATTTGGGCCTAGCGACGGACAACTTGTATGCTTCCTGAACTGCCGCTGCATGAAAAGTCGCCTCGTCCGCACTCCTTACTTCTCTGGCGCCTAAGAAAAAGAGGATTGACGTATCTGCATAACTTACTGAAATTACTATAAATGTAAGGAGAATGATCAATCCAATGAGCAGAAATACACCACTTAGGCTTATCCATAGGATTCCCCCGAGTA
>JBILYY010000172.1:0-6475 GCA_044377495.1 Bacteriovoracaceae bacterium
GAGCACTGGTCCGTTTTTCACAAAAAGAAATTGAAGAGCTAACAGAATTATTTGAAAAGACGGTTTTAGAAGATAATATAGAAATACTTGAAAAAGTTCTCTGCTTAGTTGACCACAATGCTGTCGATTACTCTCCGTGGGAAGCGATCATTCTCAAGGCCCTAAACAAGAATATTCCTCCTCGATTAATGATTTTTGCCCTCAATTGCGCCCGAAAACACATTATCCAGTCGCGTTTCAAGAAAGGACATAGACTGCAGCCCGATTTTCTTCAAACTCTCAAGAAACTTCTCTTCTCTTCCTCGCCTGAAGTCGTAGAATGGACTTTAAGGACCATTGAAGAGTGCGGAAACCAGGGTGTTTTCTTTTTGCAGGATTTTGCTAAAATTAAACCACCCCCTTGGAAATGGTTTAATCCACATCAAAGGTCCATCAGGGAAATTATCACAATGCTTGAAAGACGATGGAGCCGTTTTGAAAAACTTTGATCATAAAGACCCAAATACAATTCTTAACTTTATTAAAAAACTTGAAAATGCAGTTTCTCAACCACTTTTGGATCTTGAGCGACGTGAAGACGTGAAAGTGAAAATAAGAGTTGATGAAAAAGTTGGCCCGGCCATGTTTAAAGCAGATCCATTTATTCCAAATGGCTACATTGCAAACTCACTCACTATTCGGGCCATGCGTCCGGATATTTTTGTATTGGGCGATTCACTTGAGGATCTCAGCGCCACCCACGAATGTGCCTGCGGAAAAGAGTTAGATGTTCAATTTTGGAAAATATGCCCATATTGTGCCCGCCCTTTTAATCTTTAGATTTTTTGACGAGAGCTTAAAAAAAGCTGACAATGATTCTTATGTTAATCGTTCAAAAATTTCATTCTATTCACGATATTGATCAAGAATTTATTCCGAGCCTGGAGCTACTCCTTCAGGAGGATGTACCAAGTTTTAAAAATCTGATCGAAAAACACGATCAAGCTCCTGAAGGTGACGTCTTTACCTATTTTGTTTTTTTTGGTCCAACTCAAAATACTCCCATTGGGTTCGCACAAGTTTGCATTCATGCACTACCGAAACAAGATTTAAGAAGCTGGTCTCAAAAGATTTTTAAATTTTGGAAAAAAGATTTCGCACACTGGAAGCAACTTACCTGGAAGGTGGGTGACGGTAATTCAGGACTATTTGTTTTTGATCCCCGTTTTTCCAGAACTGGTAAAGAGCACATCCAAAAATTGATTCAAGAATATGAATCCCGACCGGAAGTAAAATCTCAAGAATTCTTTTTCATCAAAGGACTTCAGGATTTTCAATCTGAATGGTCCACCCAAAACAAATGGGCCAGGGATCGCTTTGTGCTTGAGCCACTTGTTAAATCTTCAAAGACCTATCAGGACTATATAGGCTCTCTACATGTAGATGTTAGTGAGCAGATCAAAAGAGCATGGAAGGATCTCCACCAAAAGAACGAAGTACTACTCGGTGATTATTTTTCAGCAAATGAAACTCCTCAGACGATACCAATTGAAGAAAAAGTCCTGAAGTCGTGGGAAAAGCTGGGTGTTCAAATTCTCACTTTCGAAAAAGATCTTAAAGTTTTAGGATGCCTGAAGGTCCAGAAAGGCTCAAATGGAAATGTCTTTTTTGAACCTTTTCCTTTTGAACCTCAAGGCCAAGCCTTAGTCCCAGATGAGCTATATACTCAATATGCCCTCATTAAATTTTTTGAAATGCCTGAAGCCAGAAAATGTCATATGCTAAATTTTGGCACCAAGTTAGTTTTTGATGAGAAAGAAGACTTAAAGTTTTTTCAAGAACAAGGTTTTCAATTCAAAACAATCATTCACTCTTTTTTATCCAAACTTCCTAACATCACTAAGCCACTATGAGCGAAACGGACTGGATTTTTAAGGTCGTTCAGGCATTTTACCAAAAGGCCAAGGACGATGTACTTATTGGATATCATTTTAGAATAATCAAGGATTTTGAGACTCACATCCCTCGTATTGCCGCCTTCTGGGAGCTACAACTTCAAGGTTCGACTCAACGACCACTCACTACGCCCTTTGACATCATGAAAGTTCATATTCCTCTCAAAATTAAAAGAGGCGAATTAGGAAGATGGATTGTATTATTCAAAAAGACACTCGATGAAGAAATACTTCTTCATCCCGAGTTCAAAGATTTTAAAGAATTATGGCTGACTCGTTTGACATTTTTCGAGGGCGTCTTTTCAAGGTTTTTTGGCTTCCAGTGATTTTACAACAAATTTTTCAAGCGTAGGCTCACCCGCGACATCATCAAAAAGCCAATTTCTAGAATAGTAGCCACGAAATTTTTTGGCCGCAAACTTGGCCTGCTCTTCAGTTAAAAATTCAACGCCAATGAAATTTAAGTTCTGCACTTGAACCGTATGTGCTGAGACGCAACCTTCGGGATAGTCAGTACAGTGAACACCTTCCTCCATAGATCGTGGGAGAATAAAAGTAGTTGTGGCATCTGCGTCCTTGGCCATATCGTAAAGCTGCTCTTTAGTGTACTTGAGCTCTTTGGTGCAGGAAGCAAACAGAAAAATATTAAAAACAACTAAAAATGCCTTCATACTAAAAGTTTAAACCAATATGGCCCAATGTGCATAACGCTTTCCTCAGTGAAACTTGATTTGGAATGAAGATATGGTCCTTCACCTAGTCAATTCCACTTCAAACGGATAAATCAACTCCAGTTTTTATTAGGGACAGCGGAGGACCGATGAAAAAAATTATCGCGTTGGGTTTGATCTTTGGGACTTTGCCCACAATCGCAGATGTCGTGAGAAGTCCGATTCACTCATTAGAAAAGGTGAATAATAACTATCTCGTTAAGTTTGAAAATGGTCGTGTAGGATTTCTTTCTGCCAATGATAAAAGCCTTGGTCTCTCTAACTTGAATGGAATGAAAGGAAGAATGGTTGAGGCCAAGCTGGCCAGGGATTATTCTCTTATGTCGATTCAATCTGTCGAGGAACGGCTTGAAGCCTTGCAACCAAGAGCAGTAACAGAACCACCAATTTATGAACCAACTCTCGTTTCCAGTTTAAAAGAAGCAACCAAGATTTTCAAAAGACTAAACCCAAACTACAAGCGAGCCTCCGAGTGTACTAATCGGGCCCATGTTTGGGCGAGTGAGGAATTCAAGAAGAACAATCTTAAATCCATGAAAATTTTTGTCCTTTTCACTGCCTCTTATATTGATCGAGTTCGCTTTAAATGGTGGTTCCATGTAGCACCAATGCTGACGGTCAACGAAGACGGTAAGGTTGAAAGGCGGGTCCTGGACTATATGTTCGCTCATAAACCACTCAAAGTAAGAGAATGGACCGATCAACTTGTTTTCAGCAAACGTCCATGTCTGCCGACAACCAAATTCTCCGAATACGATGTAAATCCTCAAACCGAAGATTGTTATTTGATGGATGCTCCTATGTATGACTGGACTCCAACAGATCTTCAAAATCAAGAACTACAGAGCAGATATAAAACTGATTTTTCTCAAGGCGAAATACGTGCAGCATATAGTGAGGCATTCTAATGAACAAAATTATTTCAGGATTGTGTTTATTGGTACTAACTTCTTGCGGCGAAAAAAATAACGATGATGCTGCGACAAAGGATAGACCACAGGAGATGCTATTAGAGGGAGTCTTTAAAGCCGTTTTAAGGCCATATAACTTTACAGCTTCAGGATGGATACCTAATGGTATGGCGGATATTAAAATCAACGAAAATCAGATTGAAGTAAAGTCCTGGCTGGATGATTCATCCAATGTGGTCCATATGCAGAATATTCATGTTGGGACTCAGTGCCCTTCGATGGAACAGGATATAAATAGGGATGGCTTTGTTGATATGAATGAATCAATGAAAGTGGCAGGAAAAATTCTCATGGCACTTGATGATGATTTAAATTCACAGGAGATGGGCAGCGTTTACCCAAAAGGCAACTACTCCTATTATCAAACGGCTTCACTTTCCAAGATGGTAAGTGTCGAAGGTAAAGTGATTATTGTTACTGGCACGGCCAACAATCAAGGCTTGCCGATTGCCTGTGGCGTGATTGAAAGAATGCCTGACATCGCAAATAACTAAAGCATAATGATTAAGGCCACCTTATGGGTGGCCTTGTTTATTTTAGCGTCTTACTGGTACGTAAATCTTACCTAAGCCACCAAGAGGAATAGGTGAATTTTTGAAGTTCTCCGATCGTGCAAACATCCACAGAAAATCTGGTCGTGTTTCTGAAATCCAAGAGCCACCAATAATTTTTCCGGCCGCATCGATTTCAAGATAATATTCGTAAGGTCGCATACGGAATTCTTGGTGAACCGTTCCCGTAACAGGTTCTTTAGAAACAAAATTTCTGATGCCTGTAGCACCAAGTTCTGGAGTGTAAAATTTTAATTCTTCTCCGTAAGTCATTTTTGTTTTTATGCGTACTTTTCGAGCGACACCATCCGCGATTTCAAGCTCAGATATTGCTTCTTCCCCTACTATCTCTGATAAATAACTAGTAACAGGTTGGTTCCAGACATCATTGTATCTATCGATGTCGGCCACAAAACCTCTTCCATGTATACCGAGCATGTTTGATATCACTACGTGGAACGCCCCAGCGTTAACATCTTTACAGTCAGGACTATTGGCATCTTCAACTGATGGAGGGTTTGTATTATGATCGCGGTTATCACCTTCGCCAGGAACCTTACCACCAACTTTACAACGTCTACCTGCAAAAGAATAAGCTCCGCCATAGTTACTAGCTTCATGCATAGCAAGCAAAGCCTTTACATCAGATGAGCCAAACGGAACTTTGATGCCATCAGGATTTTTTATGAGAACTTTGGCCGGTTCCGGATAGTTGGTAGCAGCTTGGGACCATCCATGACAAATTCCCTCCCACCAAAGATCGCGTGAACTGTACTTCCCTAACATCTTTCTAGTAAGCGTGTAGTTATAGTCTCCCATCGCAACATCATACATTTCAGCTGGAGACAAACGAGAAAGTTCAGGAATACTCATCTTCATTAACTCTGCTTTAGAATTAAACTTGTATTTAAAAGGCTCAGGATTAGGACTACTCCAACGATAGGCAATACCACCAACATTAGAAGGCCAATAGGTTTCCGACCAACCATACCTGTTATCGAGTTGTTCTCCATTTGTTGGGAGCTGTTTAAAACTAAAAATTATTTCCGTTCCTGTTAACTTCTTAAAAAAGACAGGACTATTCCCCACCTCGAATCTTTCTGCTTGAGCAGCGTAAGGAAAAAAAGTAGCAAGGGCGAGGAACAAAACTGTTTTCATTTTCAATCCTTGTTTAAGTATTCTCGATGAACTTATAACTGAGTCGTCAACTTAGTGAAAGCTTGGAAATGTTACATCTCAATAATTTAACAGTGGGTTTTTAAATGGCTGTAATGGTGAAAGAAAACTTAAGATAAAGTGATGGCGTTAGGATTTAAATTATTCAATGCTATGAGTTTGATAGATGCAATAGATGCACAGAGAAATTAGTAATCTTGGTCTTTTAGTGCCATTTCTAGTGTTGCGTATCGATATCTAAATTTAGCAGCTTTAAATTTTACAGGGAGAACTTTTTGACCTTCAAGTAATAGCTGCGACATCTCACCAAGAGCAAGTTTGATAGCAAACGAAGGAGCAGGCATAAAGGCAGGACGTCCAAGTGTTTTACCGAGAAGTTTTGTGAATTCTGAATTGGTGGCGGGATAAGGAGAAGTTCCATTAAAAACACCTTTGAGTTCATTATTGTTCACAGCTTCTACATACATTGAGGCTAGATCATTTACATGAATCCAACTCATATATTGATTTCCAGAACCCAATGGACCCCCGGCACCCAACTTAAAAATAGGAATCATTTTTGCCATCGCGCCGCCTTTGCGACCAAGGACAATTCCAACCCGGATAATCACAATACGAACGCCACAATTTTGCACTTTGTTAGCTTCATTCTCCCAGTCTTTGCAAACCTTCGCCAAAAAATCATTTGCAAGGCTTGAAGACTCATTTATTTCTTCTGGGCCCCTATTGCCATAAATACCAATCGCTGAAGTGGAAACAAGAACTTTCGGCTTAAGCTGAAGTTTATCAATGGCCTCAACAAGCTTTCTCGTTCCATTGATACGAGAACTATAAATTTTCTTTTTTTGTGGCTCTGTCCAACGCTTGGAAATAGTTTCGCCCATTAAATTAATAATTCCATCGCTTCCCTCTAATGCTTCTAAAGGTGGAAGCGATTCACTATCATCCCATTGGTAATAGCGGCATGAGCTTCCCAGAATTATGGCTGCTTTGGCCACATTTCTAGTCAACACAATAACTTCGTCACCAGCTGCTACTAATTGCTTAACAATGACTTGTCCAACAAAACCAGTGGCACCTGTAACGACAACTTTCATGAAATAACCTTTGAT
>JBILYY010000062.1:0-18106 GCA_044377495.1 Bacteriovoracaceae bacterium
ACATCATGCCACCGGCTGGTGCATTTTGAGGGCGATATTCCTGATAAAGATTATCAGTGGCATTGGATTGAAGCAGAAATTACTTCTGTTACGGCGCTTTCGACGCAGGGGAAATTTATTCGAGACTTAGGGAAGACGCCGACATGAAATGGGTCTGGTTTACCATTGCTTGGATTAGTTTTATTCTTGGAATCATAGGTGCTTTCGTTCCCGTCCTTCCGACTACGCCTTTTCTGCTCCTAGCAGCTTTTCTATTTTCTAAATCTTCTCCTCGGTTTCATAAGATGGTCATGAATTTACCTTGGGCCGGGCAAGCGATGAAGGATTGGCAAGATAACCGCGTGATCGGAATCAAGGCAAAAATTCTCTGCGTATCAACAATCTTAGGCTCTCTCTTTATTTTCTGGTATGCCCTTAAAGTTCAGTTCTTCATTAGAATTTTCCTGTCTCTGATTCTTTCAAGTGTTGGAATCTTTGTAGTATGTCAAAAGAGTTCTTCCAAGTAATTTACTATGTCTTTTAAGGCTTCTGAGTATATGCGGATTAGGTTAGAATAGGCCTATGAGATTTTCTTTGTTTTTTATTTTTTCACTTCTATTTACCACTGGTTGTGCAAAATTGGGCTACTTGACTGAGCAGGGAATCGGCCAAGTTAGGCTTCAGATGAGTGGCAAGAGCAACGAAGAAGTTTTAAACAACCCCAAGATTTCTCCTTCATTCAAGAGAAAGATTTTGTTGGTAGAGGAATACAAAAAGTTTTTTTATTATTATTTTGGCCAAAAAGCTTCCAACATTTATAGCAAAACTTCCTTTCTTGATAATAAAGCAGTTACGTATCTTGTGATTGCTAGTTCCCATACCGAAATCAAGGCCCATGAATTTGAATTTCCAATAATGGGAAGTTTTCCTTACCTAGGGTTCTTTAAATTAGATTCAGCTAAATCTTTTGCCGCCGATCTTCAAGAAGATGAGAAACTAGTAACCTGGATCAGACCTGTTTACGCTTATTCGACCTTGGGTTATTTGGAAGACCGGATTCTTTCATCTTTTTTTGAATATGATGAAGTAGAGCTGGCCGAACTAGTTTTCCACGAACTCTTTCATACAATATTTTTTATCAAAGATGATGTGGATCTGAATGAAAATCTTGCAAATCTTTATGGTAAAGAAATGCTCAAAGAGTATTTTAAGGATCGACCGGAATTAACGAATTATTTGTCCAATATTGAAAAGAAGACTCAAATAGATAAAAGAGTGGTTGAACTCATTGGTATCCTGCAGAGTGAGTTTGCTAAACTGGGTGGCTTCAATACAGCAGCGAAAGCGGATGTGCTAACCGAGAGATTTGTGAACGAAGTTTTTAAACCCGATATTAAAAATCTATGTGCAAAACTTAACATGGATGAAAGTGACTGTGAATTAAAGGATAACTGGAATCAAGCAAGCTTTGCTGCGTTTCTCACTTACGAAGAAGAACAAGATTTTTTAACAGATCTAAAAAATGGAAAAAATATAAATTTAAAAGATTTTTTGACCTGGCTCAAAGCGGAGCACGAAATTTTTAATGACCAAGATAAAATCGATAACTTTACTGCTTATCTCAAATTAAAGGTTCCTAATGCGCCACTTGCTGTTGATAGATCCAATTGAAAAACTAAACGTAAAAAAAGATTCTTCTTTCATGTTGGCCCTTGCGATGCAAAGAAGAGGGATTGAGTGTTATGTTTTTTTCGAAAAAGATTTTGCTGTTCATAATCAAGGAACGCAAAAACTAACAGTTCATACTTTTAAGGGCTCTCTCAAAGAAGACGGCATTTACATGGCCTCTTTTGAAACCACTGATTCCAAAGTCATTGAACTTGATTCAAATGACATGATTCATATGCGTCTGGACCCACCTTTTGACAGTCGTTATTTACGTATCCTTTGGATGCTGGACGATTTGGCACAAAAAGGTATTCAGATTTTAAATCATCCTCGGGGAATCATGCTTTTTAATGAAAAGCTTTATGCCTACCGCAAAGAAGGGTCCGTTCCAAGTTTTGTCGGTTCTAACGTAAAGCTTGCTGCTCAATTTGTTCATGGCCTTACTCCTAAACCTTCATCGCTTATTTTAAAACCCTTGGATCTCTATAGTGGCCTTGGTGTTGAGAAGCTTCCCGTGACTGGATGGGAAGAGCGATTTGAAGAAAAGGTAAATGAACTAAATGGTCCGGTCATCGTTCAACCTTTTGTTGAAGCTGTTACCAAGGGTGAAATCCGTTCACTTTATTTTAAAGGTAAGGAAATTGGCACGATCCTCAAAACTCCCAAAGATGGCGAGTTTCTTTCCAATATTGCCCAAGGTGCGACTTTTGGTGCTTATGATTTAAGTTTGGTTGCTCGCGATCGTTGTGAAAAGATAGCAGCTGAATTGAGTGGTCATGGTGTCGACTGGTTGGCGTTTGATATATTGGGGGATGCAATCACAGAAGTGAATATTACTTGTCCGGGATTACTGGTCGAAGTCAGCTACGCCCTCAAGAAAAATCTTGCGGACGTAGTGATCGATATGATTAATCAAAAGTCTTAGTTCCGTCTGCCGCGACTTCAAAGTCCATTGCCCAACAGTCATATGAGCGAACGTTTTTATACACGTTACATGTTGAGAAACCAGCACTTGTCCAATAAGAGCCCGAGCAGTTCTGGTTCGCTTTAACCTGATCGATGGCAATCGCAACACCGGTTGGACTTTGTTCTTGGTACTCGGATAGATCGATCGCATCGGAGCAAGAGTTCACACCAGTTGTGAATGGACCTTTTGTATCAAGCAGGGTCAACGCATTAGCTGCGCTCACACCATAAACTTTAACGTAGTACTGCAGTTTTGTATAACCAGGGATTGTTACACCAGGCATGTTTCGTCCGTAGCACATTGTATCTGATTGTGAAGCAGCCGGCTGAGGCTTCGGTTTAATACGTACTTTTAAAACTGAGTCTGTCATAAAGAAAATTTTCGCTTGGGCTACACTCTTTAGCATGGGAGACGTGTTAAGTAAGTTGGATGCAGTTAGAGGATTGTATTCAATACTTCCGGTTGTTAAACCAGCAAGAGTAATTGTTCCCTTACGAGTAGCAAAAGCATTTGGTAGTCCTTCAGGGTCATAGGGATCTGAACAGGTACCAGTTGGTGGTGTGCCCGATGGTGGATATTGAATTCCATAATATGGATTAATTGTTACTGAAGCACCCGGGCAGCCTGAGGCGTTTGGATTGACGTTACAATTTGAACCATTCGTCAGACATCCGTATGGTTTTGGAACTTGCTGGCAATATGTTGGGCAACTAACAGCAAGCGGATAAACAGTACAGTTCGCACTACCAGTTGTCCCGCCAGTTGCACCAGATGTTATGCCAGCTGTCGTGCCTCCGGTTGTTCCGCTCGTCGTCCCGCCAGTCGTTCCACCGCATCCATAACCGCCAGGATTATTTTGGCAATAACCAATGCAGCCAGGGGTTATCCAGTACGCCTGCCCAGCGCAATTTGTTGTGCTTGGATTGGAGCTACTTGATTTCTTGGCCGCTTTTTGCTGACATCCGCTCAGAATAAGAGTGAAAAATGTTAGTGCCAGAAAAAAATAATTTTGTTTCATACATTACCTTCAAAACGGATTAATGCCCGGATTTAGTCTATCTCTCCTAACTATTCGGAAGTTACGTCGAAAAACTTGATAAGATACACGAGAGTTAGCTCTAAGTGACTGATAACGCGAGAGTGACTGACAGTAATTGATAGATAAAGGGCCCTTGAACCACCTTAATTCTAATGAGTACAATGTTATCCTATGAAAAGAAAAGATTTTTACCAGCTTCTACATCCGCTAACCGATAAACTTTATCGAATGGCGACGACACTCATCCCTGACGATCTGCAGGCCGAACAGTTAGTGATTGATTCTTTGAATGCCTATCTTATCAAAGAGAAGAACAAAATTCTGGCGGGCCGTGAGCTTGATTCACTTTCCAAAAAAGATATTCAGCTTCAACGAAGATTTTATTTTAAAGGAATTCTTCGTTACATGAGTGAGATTGGCGTAAGACGATCATCTCAATTATCTGATCAGATGAAACTTGCAGGACCATCAAATTTTAAGACGTTCTATGGATTAGGTCCAAAAGTTAGACTTGTTATGAGTTTGAGATATGATTTTCAATTCACGGTAGAAGAGATTGAAGACATCACAACGATGCCTCGTTATGAAGTCATTGAAAAACTTCACAACGGAAGATTCCTGTTATTGAATGATTTTAATCAGGGAGTTCAGTTGTGATTGAGACAAATAAAAACATCGTCGATTCCAAGTTTCAAAAAAAGATTTTAGGGTACTTAGATGGTTCTCTATCGAATGAAGATAAATCAGAGTTTGAAGCTTACGTACGGACTCATCCTGAATTTGAAACTCAAATTCAAAAAAAAGAAGATGAGCTGACATTTTTGAAAGGCCTTATGCCTGCAACACTCATGACTAAGGAAACGGCTGAGTCGTTGGACAGTGAAATGAAGCTTTCAATTTTTAATCTTCTTAAAGAAGAGCCTCGAAACTTTATAGATAGAGTGAAAAATTCTTGGGAAGAGTGGATTAGCCGTTAACTTGAAGAGTTACAAAAACCGCAAACTCACCGTCCTGGAGCCAGAGTTCCTTGGGTGGGTTTTGTAGGGAATCTAGTCTTTTTAGAACACTTTCAAAAAATGTTTGCAGTTTATCAATATTTGTCCACCGAACCATTTTTATTTGCTTTAAATTTCCCTGCTGATCAAAAACCAATCTTCCGGTAAGGACTTGTTTGTCTGCAGTTAATGGAAATTGAAGGTGCGGATTCTTCATTTCGAAATCTCTAATTTCTGCAGTCAATGAGTTTACGTATTTAATCGCCCCTCGTCTTAGAAAACTGTAGAGCTTGAGTTCAGACTCGTTCATTTCGTCGAGCTTCTTTCCTTTGGGAAGTTCAAAATTTAAAGCAACCCTCCTGGAATTTAGCATCTCAGCAGCACCTTGAAGCATTGGATCGTTTGCCATTTTTTGAAATTCATCAGAACCATATTTTAGCCCGCTCATGGCAGTGGTCGGTTTCGGTAATTGGCCAGGTCTTAAGGGGGCTTGTGCTTTTTTAGGATCTGCTTTTGAAGGACTGGCCATGGCCGCCATCAAATCACTTAAATTAAGTTTCTTAGGAATGGCTTTTTTGGCGACCTGAGATGGAGGAGAGGGCTTTTCAGGTTTCAGAGCAACACTATTCAAACTTTTCGAGTTCTTTTCGCCTAAGCTTTGAATCTTAAGAGGAGTTCTCGTCACCTTGGTGACTTTTTGATTATTAATTAAACTAGGGGCCTGTACGAGAATAAACAGTAAAAGATGCGCAAGAATAGTGAGTCCAAAAAACAATGGATAATTTATTTTGATCTCTAACTTTAGGGTCTGTGCCGTCATCTGCCGGACTCCAATACACAGGATCATATCTTGAATACTTAACAGGACGCAATCTAGCATAGAATTTAACAAGTTTTCCAGTGGCTGAGCGGTTTACTCGGTCAAATTTTCCGACCTTGACTCTGGAGGACTGAAAAAGAGACAATAACCGAGGTAAATCAGTTAATTTCAGTCTCTACGAACAATAAGGATGTTGTTTACTATGAAAAAATTACTTGGCGTTTCTTCGTCTAAAATACTCATGACATGTGGCCTTGGTTTACTCATGACTCTTGGAGCATTTTGGCATCACCAATCAAACCAATCACAAGTAGATCGCATGAATGTTTTGAACCAAGGTGTGAACACTTGTTTTAACCGTATCTCGCAAACGTTCACAGCGATGATGATTAAAGATATTCATTCCCCTTATTTGAACCGCGGTTTTATGGGGCTTTCTGATGAATGCCTTAGCGAAACGATAAAAGGCATTAATCCCTTCAAGCAAAATATTGGTAAAGGCTACGAAACACTTAATAAACTCATTTCAGATGTTCATTGGTTTCATGAAAGTATAGTTCGCACTCATAGTCCAATGGTATCAGGTACTAATTTAGACGCTCCTCTAAATCCTCTTTCGTCAAAATTTTCTCAGATGGAGACGCTAAAGATTAATATTTTGGATGAGATTGAAGTTACAAGTTCACGCATTGGTGAAGTTCAGGCCAACGATGAAGTCGTAATGGGTATAGGGCTTTTGATGTTTGTTATTGCCCTGAGTATTTTATCGTTGAAAGAATTTAATCGATTACAGGTTCAAAGTGAGATTGAGAAAAAAGCACTTAATTTATTAAAATCTGGCCAGGCCAATGTGGGTGCAATGGTTGATCAGATTGTTGAGAGAGGGCTTCTTACCCAAGGTCTTCCGGTAAGTGCTCAAATCTTTAAAGACTATCACGGCGATCTTTTGGAAAAGATGTCTTCTCGACCAGCATATTATGAAAATAGAAATGAAAAAGTTGAAATTCTAGAAGCGATTCCTGAATTCGTTGAACCCGAAATTGTTAACACTTCAAAAACTTCATTTAAAGAAGTTCTGGTCTCTATCCAGAACATTAATTCAAAAGATTTAATTCAGGTTAGTGATGTCAGGGATGTTCTATTGGCAGTAGACTTTGAAGGCTTTGAGCAAATAATGAACGCTGCCATTAATAAGCTTGCAAGCCGAAGGATTGATGGGAAGAAAATTATTATTTCGAATCAGATTCATTCTGATCGTGCAGTCATTAATCTCTTTTTGTCTGGCAATACTTTTACAGCATCTGAATTAGAATTCAGTCAGAGCAGCCAGAACATATCGGCCGATTCAATGGACATGAATATGATTCTATTAAGAGAGATGGCAAACGAAACAAATGCAGCATGGCATATCGAAAATAAAACGGACCGGTCTGGATCAATAACCGGAATGGCGATTCGATTCACAATGAACCGTATTCCTAAGGATACTAAGTCCAACAAAAATCTAGTATCAGTTGTTAAAGGTAAAAAGAAGGATCTTACTCGCGAATTAATGAATTAAAACTGAAGAGTAAACGTCACTGGCCCATCGTTGACCAGTGACACCTTCATAAAAGCTCCAAATTTTCCTTCCTTCACAACAAAGCCTCTCGCCCTAAGTTCCCTATTAAATAAGGCATACTTCAAACGTGCTTCTTGTGGTGGCATAGATTTTTCAAAACTCGGGCGGTGTCCACCGGATCCATCCCAGCTCAGGGTGAATTGGCTGATGGAAAGGATTTCGCCATTTACGGCAAGGATATCAAGATTCATTTTTCCTTCAGCATCATCAAAGATTCTGAGTTTGCTGATCTTGTCGATACTTTTACTTACAGTGGATTCATCATCGGCATGCTCAAAACAGACTAGAATAAGAAGACCAACACCTATGCTGCCAACGGTCTCATTATCTACACGGACTATGGCTTCCTGGACTCTCTGGACGACGATCTTCACGGGGCCCTTTTAGGGCTCACGTGTCTTGTGAAGGCCATGAGTATTGAGGACTGAACTCTTTCCAGGATATCTTGGTAAGTCTCTTTGAGGCCATGAGTCGTTTCGACTACAAGTTTGAGATCACTCAAAGACGGTACGTAGATGGCCTTTAATATTTTAGATAAAGGAAAATTTGTTGCTTGTGTAAGTAGGAAATTCACAAAAAGAATTATTAACTCTTCAGCATGCAATCTTACAATGACCCTGCCATTTGACATGAGGTCTAGCGAATAGAGTTTTAGCTCACCTTCGTGGGTAATATTTATGTGAGTTTGCATAAGAGGCAAGTGTAAATCTATCGGAGAAGATCCTTCAACAAATTCAAAATAGATTTCCTGATTGTCCGGATACAATGGTTTCGTTGGTTTCTGGATAAGCTTGGACTGAATCATAGGATTGCTGAAGCTGATCTTATGCCCATATCGGCTATCATCGAGTTTCCATATTAAAGATTGAAGTGTCCTTTCGAGATTTGAGTAGTGAGACAATATTTCACAAGCATGCTTAGGCAAGACGTCCCTTGCGATTTGATCAATGTGATTAAATGATTTAACTATTGCCTGCGTTGAAATTTCCCAAAATGCTTCTTCCGTCTTCTCAAATATATCAAAAGCCGACTTAAGATTAGGCGGAAGAGGTTCTGTCGCTGTCAAAAATTTAGGTACTAATAATTTGGAGAGTGAGCCTTTTACCAGACTGTGGCCACCTGTAAACGTGAGATTTGTAACTTGCTTACCAATTGGAGTGATAAAATAATTTCTTAATATATTTGGGTTGAGGCCCTGGATTTTAGGGTGAAGTTCAAAGTAGGTACAAAGGGCTTCGCCATAATCTGAATGGATGGAACGGAAAGTATCCATTGGATGAAGCTCAAGAACAACCTCATTTCTTCTAAAATCAACGACCAGAAAATAGGACTGATCTTTTTTTAGACCAAGATTTAAGCCATTTTCTTTCGGCATAAATTTTTCGTTGAGCGATAGTGATTTTATTTCGAATAAAGTCTCTAAGGGAACGCATGAATTCAAAAGGCCCTTGAAGAAAGCAGGGTGGGTTATTCTGGTTGAATCCTCATTCGTTGAATGAATGAGCATGCCGTTAACCATGGCTTCCTGATAATATTCAAGCCTGAAAGAATCCGAAAATTCAATCTGGGCCATTGGTGGCATTTCCATAAGATGTGCGAGATAAAATGACCTGAGGTGCTCTGTAATCGGAGAAAATTCCTGAAAGGTCGTAAGGTCTGCCGAAATTCTAAAATATGAACAAAGTTGTTTTGGTGGGGCCATATTTTGAGAGCACTTACGGAAAACATATACGTAAGAGCCAAGCTCGCCTTTACCTTTTACGTGTTCCAGGTCAAAGATTGCTTCAACTTTGAGTTCTTTTAATATGGGATCTAATCTATCTCTCAAGGATGGAACAAAAAGTTTTTTATTTGAAAGAACAAAAAGATATCCATCATTCTTTATATACTTTACCTGATCCAGAATTTGCGTCATGAGAAAGTGCTGTGGATTCTTCTTCGGGAAATGACAAAGATTTAGAACTATCCGGTCATACGTTGATGAATAAAAAGGGTTGTTTTCTAATAACAGACCCTGTTTGCCATTTGTATTTTTTCTGTTTCGAAAGTGGCCACCCATAATTTTACAGATGTATTCAATAGGCTTTTCATTTTGATGTTCAGCTTTATTAACAAGAAAAGTAAGGAACTGAAGTTCGTTACAAATTTTGGCAAAATTACCTGAGATAAATTCCACCCCTTTAAAGTCAGGACAAAGAATCTGATCCCATCGCATGTCCTTATTGTTTTCCTGGGCCAGCCAATGTGAAAGTGACAGTGACTCGAGATAATCTCCAAAATACTTACAGCTAATGATTTCTTCCTGCTCAAGTTTTCCGGCCGGAATAGTTTTTCCTTCAATCGTTTCCACCCACATAGGGAAATTGATCTGAAGAGAATTTAAAAATAATCCCAAGCTTACCTGTGACAGGGCGTGAGAATAAACTTTACCTTGATCTTGTTTAACTTGGGTCCTGACAGAAACATTTTTAATGATCTCAGTGATTGCCAGGTCTTTTGAAAGAAGCAAAAGTTCTCTCATCGTTTCTTTCATGCTCTCATTCGGGCGATACCAACTATATATGTTGGTTTCAAGCGCTTGAGAGTTAAGCTCTGTGTGGCTGCCTTTTTTAAAGATTTGAGAAAGAAATGATGTAGGGTAAAGCAGAGCTCGGTCGTTAAGCTCAAGGCCGCACTTGTCCAGAAGGCAAGCAATGAAACGTAATTTTAAGAATGTTATTGTGGCAACTCGTCCTGTGTAGATGCTGATAAATTGAGATACTTCTTTATCTTCGTTTAACTTCTCTGGCGTTAGAAATTGCCAGAATTGGCCCATGTCATCGAGGCCTTCAAAATGAAGACCAAGATTCTCAGAGTAGGATAGAAACTCATTATAGAGGCCCATCTTTATAGTACGTGGGAAATCTTTGGTTTTTAGAAGTTCAATGCGAACGTCGTCCTCGACTTTTTTAAGCAAGCCTTCAAATTTAATAACTTGCTTAGAGGATAAAGATTCGCCCTTCCAGCCAGGTACGAAACAATTCGTGGGAGAGAACTTTGTTTCATCTAGGTTCAAGGGAGTGGTGACAGTTTTCTGACGGTTTATAAAAGTAGGGAATCGGCTTTTAACCGGGCATAGATCTTTAACCGATGGCGTGGCAATCGGTGGCACTGAATCATCATGCGATTCATCTTTTTGAAGCCATTGTTGGGCAAAAAAATTCTTCTTGGTCATATTTCCAAATACACGCAAAAGTCTTTGATTTAATTATTAAAAAGGTCCCCGATTGTGACTTATCCAAGCGTTTTTGTCATGGAAAAAAACCCTAAATAAGACTAATTCCCTAAAGTTTTTCTGCGTCGTGCCGATCAGAAATTTGACTTAGTTTCATATAACGAACGCAACATAAATAAATTCGGTTTGCATGGGGGATGTTATGGATAAAAGCTTCAACGATCAGGAACTTTCAGACATTATGAAAGAAATTGAAGCTCTGGAAGAAGAGTTTAGCGCGGAAGAGGATACAGATAAGGTAGAAGCTTCAGCGATGATGGAAGAGCTTGCTGAGATGGAGGAGGAAAAATCTATTCCTGCCACTAATAAGAATGATTCGGTTCTTGCTTTTGAGAGACAACCGTCTCCAGAAACGACTCCAGCTACGATAACAGCTACAACTACGGCCACAGCCAAGACTACTTCGAATACGTCGATGTCTTTTAAAGTTCAGGGTGAATTAAATCTGGAGCTTCAATTCGATATTGGCGGTAAAGCCGTGACGTTGGAAGTTTCAGAGGCAGGGATGAATATTAAGATGGACGGCGGTGTTTCATTTTTCGTACCAGTCTCTAATGCACAATCTCAGAAAAAAGCCGTATAGTAATTGAATGATTAAAATTCTTGGCGGCGTAGCGAAAGGATATCCTCTTGCTACGCCTAGGTCCGATTCTACACGTCCCACCTCTGTTCTTATCAAAAGAAAACTTTTTGATAGAAGGCAAAATCTAGAGGGTTATCAATTTATTGATCTGTGCGCTGGTTCGGGTGCCATGGGCTTTGAGGCATTATCCCGTGGGGCAGATAAGATTGCAGTGAATGATTCCATGAGAGGAGCATTTCTAACACTCAAACAAAATCAAGAACAACTCATTAAGGCATTTAAATTTGATCCTGCCTCAATTGTTGTTAGCAATTCGGATGCAAAAATTTGGGTACAAAAAGAATTGCGTTACCAGTTTCCTGAGACCCAGGATGTAATTCTCTATCTTGATCCGCCATTTGAGGCACATAAACTTTACTTTGAAATACTTGAATCCCTTAAAGCTTCAAACTTCGAAGGTGAGGTTTGGCTTGAATCAGACCGTTTGGTTGGCCCCAAGCTTCTAGATGTCACTGGAGCGTTCCATTCGGTTATTAAAACAGTGGAACAAGGTGATCACTTTGTCGTCATAGGAAAAGTAATATAGAATTTGATTAGTTAACCAATCAAAGGAAGACTCCTTGGAAAAGAAACGCGGACTTTACGCCGGGACATTTGATCCATTTACGAATGGTCATCTGGATATCGTTCAACGCGCTGTAAATATCTTTGACGAGATAGTTATTTTGGTTGCTGTTTCGCCTGCAAAAAAACCATTCATGTCGACCGAAGCCAGAGTCAATGTTCTCAGAAAACTTTTCGCCCATGAGCCTAAAGTGGTGGTCGATAGCTGGTCAGGTTTGATCGTTGAGTATGCGAGACAAAATAAAATTAGCTCCATCATTAGGGGATTGCGTCCGACTGGTGATTTTGAAATCGAGTTTCAGATGGCGTCTATGAACCGTAAAATCAATCCTGAATGTGATACTCTGTTTCTCATGACAAGTGAAAAGTTGTACTACATTTCTAGTTCGCTCGTTAAAGAAGTTTATACTCACAACGGTGATATAACTCCTTTTGTTCCTCCTATGGTGCATGAAGAAATGAAAAAAATAAAATCTTAAAACAAAAAGTCGATTATGCTTTTAAGTTCCCGTGTTAAAGGTCTCTCATATAGTATTACGATGAAGCTGAATGAAAAGGCTTTGGACATGACTGACGAAGGTAAGGTTATTTATAATCTATCTGGTGGTCAGCTACCGATTAAACCTCTGCCAGAGTTTATTGAAAAAATCCATCACCAGCTTAATTTTGTTAAGAGTTATCAGTATTCTCCTGTCTCAGGTTTTCCAACACTAAGAAAAAAACTTACTAAATATATTGCTGAAAGCAGAAATCTTCCTCTGGACATTTTTGAAAACGACTATGATTGTGTTCTAAGCAACGGATCCAAACAATCTATCTATAATGCTCTTGGAGCAATTGTAGATCCAGGTGATGAAGTTATTTTGCTTGCACCTTACTGGGTAAGTTATCCTGAAATAATTAAATTTTGGGGTGGTACTCCTCAAGTGATTAAATCGAATGTTTTTGATGCTTTTGTTCCTGCTGTTGAAGACATCAAAAAATGTATGTCTCCAAGAACCAAGGCAATAATTGTAAACAGTCCGAACAATCCTGCTGGCGTTCATTACTCTGATGCGTGGATGAAAGAGTTTACAGCATTTCTACACGAATACCCTGACCTCGTTGTGATTAGTGATGAAGTTTATTCTGAAATTTATTATTTTGATCCCAAGCCAAGTTATTTTTATCAGTTGGATCACTCACTTTTGAATCGAACAATTATTATTCATGCCATTTCGAAAACTCTTGCCTCAACCGGTTTACGTTTAGGTTATGCAGTTGGGCCGGCCCCGCTCATAAATGCGATGGGGAAGATACAAGGACAATCAACTTCTGGCCCAAATAGTTTAGTTCAAAGGGCCTTAATAGATTTCGACATGAAAATGATTGAAACATTTTTAGGCCCTGTGAAGAATCATGTCAGACAGAACGCAGCAACACTTCGGGAAAAATTTCGCGAGGCCAACTTAGGTCATTGTTGGTACCAATCGACTTCTGCTTTTTATTTTATGATCGATTTTTCCAGGACCCCTATGTTTGCCCGCTTTGAAGCTGACAAGGACCATTCGTATGCGATTGCGGATGAGTTACTTGCAAGTGAAGGCATAACTGTTGTGCCTGGAAGCGATTTTGGCCTTCCTAACACGGCAAGAATTGCCCTTGTGATTGAAGAGGTTCCCTTCCAGGAAGCAATATCCAAGATCGTCAAGTATTTGAACCGTACATAGGGCAAAATCAACGGCATATTTATCCCAGACTCTAATTGTCCCCCCCAATGCTTTATAATTTAGCTTAGGGGGATCAAGATTTTGCGCTCAGTACTTATCCTATCAATACTCATTTTATTTTATAGCTGTGCTAAAAGTCCGGCCGACGAAGTTGATGAAGCCATCGACATCGCACTAACGTATTTGTCAGACGACAAATGTGATGAAGCAATTGATATTTTAGAAGATGTCGGGCGTGATAAAACTAATCCCATTTATCTCCAGGTACTTGCATCGGCTTATGCCTGCCGCGCCGGTTACAATGAAGTAGTTTTTTTAGATACTGACATTGCTAAAATTAATTCCGCAGATCTCATGAAATCGCTTACGACTTTGACTCTTTCAAATGATCACGCAGCCGATTCAGATTCCTATTTAGATTTAAGAGAGGCGCTTGAAGTCGTTTTGTATGTGGACAGCAATCAACCTAGTCAGGTGAAACGTGAGGCCAAGTATGGGCCTCGTAAGGCCGGTGACATGGGAGTGCAGGCACTCTTTTTAAGTTTTGCTCAGTTAGGAAAATTTTTGCAATTCTACGGAAACGTTGATGCTGCTGGAGTTAAAGGCCAAGGAGCAGTAAGCACAGATGAACAGGGCGCAACGGCTTCAACTTGTTTTGTTGGATATACTGAAGCTCAGTCCTTGGCATTTGTAGTTGGTGGCGGAGGCGGGGCTTGTCTTAATGGCACGAGTTCTCATCCCGACATGTTGTTCGCACCGGCCGCGACTCTTATCATCACGAAGAGAAGAATGTGTGAAGGCTTGATGTTAATTACAAACATCGTCGATATTTTAGATAACCTCACTCTTCCGACCGATACTTCGATGGGAGATTTGAGCAATGTTAAAACATCAATTGATACATCCATATCCACCATCACTACTAATTTTCCTACTTTGGCGACACTCTTAGGCACTACTTCTCAAACGACTTGCGAAACATTAGTTGCCACTGCACCCACGTCCGAGTTTGATAATCTTCAATTTCTTTATGCCCTTATATTTGAGGGTGGGCTTCAATGAGAAGTTGGAAGCTATTATTTTTATTTCTTTTGTCTACATCGGCCTTTGCTTACGAGTATCCCTATACGCTTCGTTCTCCCCGAGGACTTTTAATGGGGGATGCTTACACTGCGGTTAATGATGATGAGTTCACTCTCTTTTATAATCCCGCTTCGTTGGCGAGGCACAAAAGTGATCTGACATTATATCCATTCAATGCCACTGTTACTGGCACGAATCTATTGTCTGATTCGGACCGGTTTAAAAACTTTCCTAGTGATCCAGTCGCTGCCTCTGAGGTTTTAATGAATTTTCCGGTTCATGCTTCAGGTGGTGTCGCTCCAGGTTTTAAGTTATTTAATTTTGGAATTAATTTTATTGCGAATGAAAGCTATGATGCTTTACTTCGAAATAATGCACATCCCATGCTGGATCTTGATCTTAGGTCTGACAGAGGTTTTGTTATGGGTGTAGGTATTCCTATCGGAACTAGCCGCCTTGCTAAAAAATCAAAAAGTGGATCTCAAACATCTTTGGGCCTGAGTACGAAATACATCGAACGAACTGGTATTAAAGATACCTTGGCCTTGGCCGGACCGACGGTGATTACCGGACTTGGTCAGTCGGAGATGAGCGATTTGTTAAAATCGTTGGGCCGAGTGAAGGGAATTGGTTGGGGTTTTGACGCGGGTCTGGAACACATAGTGAGAGAGGGTCCGACTCAGTTTGTTTTTGGACTTTCTGCCTTAGACATTACAGGCACTGAATACAAAGTTCCTAAGAACGTTGATAATCTTAAAGTTGCTGACACCAAATCTCAGGTCAATTTAGCAATGGCGGCCGGTCAGGATTTAGGCCTCTTCCACTACGTTATCTCTGCCGACATCCGAGGATTGAATGAGCAAATGGATTTTGGTAAGAGGTTACGTTTTGGTGCACAAGTCGGAATTCCGGGATTAACCTTTCTCGCCGGAAGTAACAGTGGTTACTACAGCTATGGAGCACAGGTCGACCTCGCCTTTATGAAACTAACAGGCGGTTTTTATGACGTTGAACTCGGTTCTAAGTATAAACAGACAAAAAGTAAGCGGTTCATCATCTATCTGAGCTTATTTGACTTTTCATTCGATGCTTAATTTTTTATCCTAAATTCAACACACATGGCCCCCCACGGATAGGAGGAGTTTTTGAACAAAACTTTCATTTTGGATACTAACGTCCTGTTGCTTGATCCTCTTGCGATTAATAAATTTGGCGCAGATAACAAAGTATTTATTCCCCTTACTGTCATTGAGGAGCTAGATCGATTCAAGAAGGATCAGAATGACCTTGGTCGAAATGCCCGTTATTTTTCTAGGCTAATCGATGGTTTCAGATCGCAAGGGTCGCTCTTTAAAGGTGTTAAGCTGGAAAACGGCGGAACACTTCAGGTTAGTATAACTAAAGAGTATACCGGCACTGCTAATTCAGGTCTTAAGCTAGACTTGAATGACAATATTATTTTGGCGTCGGCCTTAACTCTTAAAGAGTCAGGCGAAAACGTAGTCTTAATTACAAAAGACATTAACCTTCGATTAAAATCTGATGCTGTTAACGTTCATGCTGAAGATTACGAAACAACTGGTGTAACTGAAGATGAGCTTTATTCGGGACAGAGAGTTGTACAATTTGATCTTGAAAAGATTGAAGAGTTTGAAAAAGAGCGTTTCTTAAAAATTGAAGCGGGTGACATCGCAAATCTTTATCCAAATGAATATTTAGTACTGGCGGATAAAAATAATCCTTTCAAAAAAGCTCTTGGACGCTTCCATGCTAAGAAGGGTGGACTGGTTCCACTTATCAAGCCTAAGGAAGGCGTTTGGGGAATTCATCCAAAGAACATCGAGCAGCAGTTTGCTATGGATGCACTTTTAAATAATGAAATCAACTTGGTTTCATTGGTTGGTAAGGCAGGAACAGGAAAAACACTTCTTGCGATAGCCGCTGGTCTTGAGTGTGCCATTACTAAGCAAAACTATTCACGAGTTTTAGTTTCTCGTCCAATCGTTCCCATGGGTAAAGATCTTGGGTTCTTACCTGGTGATATAAGTGAGAAGTTAGGCCCTTGGATGCAGCCAATTTTTGATAACATTGATTTCTTATTTGGAAATCAACGTGCTCGCAATGAAATGACGACTTGGGATGAACTTATAAACCAAGGTCTTCTGCATGTTGAGCCTTTGACTTACATAAGAGGACGTTCACTTCCTCAGCAATTCATGATTGTGGATGAGTCTCAGAACTTAACACCACACGAAATTAAAACAATCATCACCCGCGCCGGTGAAGGAACTAAAATCGTTCTGACTGGTGACCCCGATCAGATAGATAACGCTTACCTCGATTCATTGAATAACGGTTTGGTTTACACCATTGATAAACTCAAAGGTGAAGAAATCGTTGCTCACGTGAAACTTTCTGTCGGCGAACGTTCACCTCTGTCGGAAATAGCCAGTAAGCTTCTATGAAACCAAAAAACTATCAGCGTAAACACCTAAGAGCTCCCTTCAAGGAGACGGTGCTTTACGCTGACGGAAATTATGTTTTAAAGGCCCGTGCTCTCAATATTTCCGAGGGTGGGTTGCTTATGGATGAAATGCCAAGTTTTCCAGAAACTGATGACGTTGCCATAATGATTTCTTTGCCTCAGCTTCCTTCTCTGAAGAATTTTTCTATTCTCAAAATGCAAACTTTTGCTAAAGAACTTTTTCAACACAAGGTGATCAGAGCAAAGGCAAAGATGGTAAGAAGAGAGCAGTTATCTCAAAACTTGGATAACATCTTTCGCTCTCGTTTTGGTCTTCAGTTTATTCGAATCAATGATCAGGACCAGAAGCATATTGAAGATTACGTACAGACTTTTGCTTCTAATTTGATTTACTTGCAAACGTTGATTGATTCATTTAATTCAGATGAAGAAACGAAGATAAGGGCAAGAACATTGGCCTCAGTGTTGGGTTACCAAGACACAGACAGGATTGCTCATCTTAGGGCCGCAGTCACCCATGACTACAAAAGCCTTCAGTGGTTATAGGGTAACCACTAAAGGTGTGCATTCTTTATTTATTGGCAGAGCTTTAAATTCAAAAGGAATCAGTTTAATTACTCGACACTCTTTTTTCTTATACTTTTTTATTTTTAGATTTTCATAACGTTTATTTTTCTCGCCTTCAAAACCGTAATGGCATTCCACTACAACCTCTAGAATCTCTTTTTTGGAACTCTTGTCTAGAATATTTATCAAGTACCTTTCTTGGTAGTAAGACCAGTAACCAACAAATTGAGGAATCTTAGTATACTTGCTGGTATTCTCAATCAACTTTGGTTCAATCAAAACACTATCACTTTCAATATGCATATTATTTCGAAGATAAGTAATGCCTTCCGGGTTTCCATAAAGACAAAGCGCCTCCTTACCAGAAACATCTAGAAATGATTCATGATCAAGAGAAAGGACTGACTGGAAGGCTTCGTTTAAAACAAAAGCCGGATTCATTTTAAAGCCAAAGCCATAAGGATCACACGATTGAAATAGGGCCAAAATAAAGGCGAAACTAATAAGCTTCATTATAAAATCTCCAAAAACTAAAATGGTGACTGTGGAAGTAGTGGTATTGTGCTGCTAAACCACATTTAGGAGAACTACTTCCTTGAAGGCGTAAAAAGATTTTATAGTGCAAAATGGCACCGGTCTGAAAATGAATCTAGAGACTGAGGAGTAGACAAACAGCGTAACCACTTGAAACT
>JBILYY010000173.1:0-6363 GCA_044377495.1 Bacteriovoracaceae bacterium
TGAAACCCCTGCATAAAGTTGAGGGTGGGCTTGAAATCCCGCCGCGCCTTAAATACTGGCTAAGGTCTGATGGACCAGTCGAAATCTTTGTTTGGCAACATGGTCATGGTGAGATTGCAAACGTTCAAATCCTATTTCTGGAAGTGTTCGTAGAATGGGAAGATGGCGTAGGTTTAAAGACAGGCCGCATCCTTTCAAAACGGAACGTTGATTCACCACTTTTGACCGAAGACGAATGGGTTTTCAAGATTGATCAAGACCTTGATGTCGAAAAGCTAAATAAAGTAAAAGAACTAATCGGTCTCATTCCCCATGACCTTCTACCAACAGAAGCTCAAACCTTCATGGTGCGTCAATTGAGTTAAATCTTCATAGAGCAGTTCAAGTCAGGTATCATGAATGGGATTTAACTCTTTCAGGGAATAATAATGAACCGAAATTTCGCCATGGAATTTGTCCGCGTAACTGAAATGGCAGCGATTGCCTCTGCCCGTCTTATGGGAAGAGGAGACGAAAAAGCTGCTGACCAAGCCGCCGTTGATGCCATGAGAACGATGCTTGATTCAATTGAATGTGATGCCACGATTGTGATCGGGGAAGGCGAGCGAGATGAAGCGCCTATGCTTTATATCGGTGAGAAAGTCGGAACAGGAACCGGAACAAAATTAGAAATTGCGCTTGATCCTCTTGAGGGAACCACGCTTTGTGCTTTTGGTGGGCCAAACTCTATTTCAGTTATGGCCATCGGTGAGGCCGGAAATTTATTACATGCTCCAGACACATATATGCTTAAACTTGCCGCTGGTCCTGAGGCCAAAGGTAAATTGGATATTCGTCAATCTCCGACTGAAAACTTAAAACGACTCGCTGATATCAAGAAATGCCGAGTTGCTGATTTAACTGCAGTGATTCTTGATCGTCCTCGACACAAAGATTTAATTGAAGAAGTCAGAGCGGCCGGTGCTCGTATTCAACTCATTGGAGATGGAGATGTTGCTTCGGCGATTGCTACAGCAACACCAAATACCGGAGTGGATATTCTTTTTGGTATTGGTGGAGCTCCCGAGGGAGTAATCGCTGCTGCTGCTTTACAGTGCTTAGGTGGAGAATTTCAGGGAATACTTAAACCCCGTAATCAAAGTGAAATTGAAAGGGCCCTTAAAATGGGTATCAGTGATATTAACAAGGTTTTCAAAATTGAAGAACTTGCCAAAGGTAACCTTATGTTTTGTGCCACTGGCGTAACAACAGGTAACTTTTTGGACGGAGTTATATTTAAATCTTGGGGATGCACAACTCACTCAGTGGTTATGAGAAGCGAATCAGGAACTATTCGCCATATTCGTGCTGAACATCACTTTGATAAGAAACCGAGATACTAAAAAGGATATTAAATGGCCCGCGCTGACAAAACTGAAATTTATGATGTCCCTGTGGAGAAATTCTATCAAGCGATTGTGGATTATAAAAAATATACTGAATTCGTAGATGGATGTAAGAGTGTTACCATTGATAAAGAGTCTGCCGAAGGGGCAGTCGTGACATTTACTTTGAGTATTATCAAAGAAATTTCCTATACGATTACTTTGAAACATATCCCTAATAAAGAAGTCAGCTGGACTCTGGTTAAAGGCGATATGATGAAGACTAACAACGGTAAATGGACTCTCAAAGATTTAGGTAACGGCAAAACCGAGGTCAATTACAATCTTGAAGTCGAATTTAAAGGTTTCTTACCTGGCCTGGGTTTGATCGAAAAAACTTTGGTTAATACGAATCTTCCAATGACCATGAAAGCTTTTTGTAAAAGAGCACAGGGGCTTTAAAAATGGATGAGAAAGAAAAAGACGGAAAGCTTGGCGATCTTATTAAAAAAGTTCTCACCACTGGCGTGACAGCTGCTTTTATGACCGAAGAAGGTGTCAGAGCAGTTTTAAAAGATCTTCCTCTTCCAAAAGATATGGTGGGCTCCCTTGTTGAAAACGCCAAACATACTAAAAGTGAATTCGTAGCATCTGTTAAAAATGAACTTAAGAGTTACCTCGATAAAATTGATATCACTAAAGAGATTGATAAAATCGCAGAGAAATATGATTTCGAAGTTAAGGCCACCATCGGTCTGAAAAAAAAGAAAAAAGTAGCTAAAGGGTCGGAGAGTGACGCTGAATAAAGAGGAAAAAGCCTCAAAACTTAAAGCTATCAAGTCACAATTGCCACCTGATTCTCATCTATTGATAGTCTCCAAGACCCGCTCCGAAGATGAAATTCGTGCGTACTATGAAATCGGTCACCGGGACTTCGGCGAAAACCGGGTTCAGGAACTAGCAGAAAAAGCTGAACACCTTAAATTAACCTGCCCTGATATTCGCTGGCATATGATTGGCAACATTCAGTCAAAGAAAGTTCCACAGCTACTTTCTGTTCATCATTTATGGGCGATCCACTCAGTAGATGATAAAGAGCTCGTGCAAAAATTGCTTAAGGCCTCAGAGAAATTAACTGATTCAGTGAATATTTTTCTTCAGTACAACACTTCTAAGGAAGTTGAAAAGTCTGGATTTGAAGATTACGTTTCACTAAAAGAAGCCGCACTTTTACTTTCAAATCAGACCAAGATTAAGCTCTTGGGCCTTATGACTATGGGGACAATACGGACTGAAAATCTCGAAACAGAGGCAAGACGCTGTTTCCTTGAATTGCATGACCTGAAGGATAGACTGTCCAAAGACTTGGCCCTACCCCTTCAAACCTCTATGGGGATGAGTAACGATTATCAGATTGCCCTTGAGGAAAAATCCAATTGGATACGAATTGGAACCATAATGTTCACGGAAATAGGCCTTTAAACCCCTCCAATTATTAGTTAAACTAATAAAACCCCTGTAAATCTTCTATGGTAATTACTAGCTAGGGCCTATGTTAATTTTTTAATAGACGATTGGCCGCTTAGAGGATTATTTACTTCGTATTAAGAACAAATATGGAGATCCGTCATGGACACTATTCGGAAAGTACCTGAACTAAGCTTGATGAGTTTTTTGAATGGGTCGAATACGGATAAAACACGGTTCGTTGATAATCTTTTTACCGGTCTTAAGGATTACGGATTCATTGTCCTAGTTGATCATCCGGTTGATCAGGAAATTACCAATAAAGCTTACAATCTTGTGCATGAATTTTTTCAGCTTCCAGAAGCGACGAAGAGAAAATACGTTGGGAAAAATGGCGGTCAGCGTGGTTATACGGCCTTTGGTGTTGAACATGCTAAAAATTCACCGTATCCGGATCTTAAAGAGTTTTGGCACGTAGGTCGTGAGGAACTTGTAAATCCTGAAATGAAAAAACACCTTGCAGAGAATATCTGGCCTTCAGAGATTAAAGAATTCAAAGAAACATTGCTTAAATTTTATGGTGCTCTTGATATGACTTCAGTAGTGATTCTTGATGCATTGGCCATGGCGCTAGATCTTCCGCAATCTTATTTCCGCACAATGCTTCAGGATGGTAACTCTATTTTACGTCCTATTCACTATCCTCCTTTGGACGCTCGTGCTCCAAAGAATGCCGTACGTGCTGCTGCTCATGAAGATATTAATCTTATCACTGTCATGGTAGGTGCTACGACTTCTGGCCTTGAGTTACTTGACCGCGATGGAAAATGGTTACCTATTAAAACCAATGAGAAACAACTTGTTATTGATTCTGGGGATATGCTTTCTCGCATCACTAACGATTTACTTCCGGCCACAACTCACAGAGTAGTAAATCCGGATAATGATACTTCTAACCGCTACTCCATGCCGTTTTTCGTTCACCCAAATCCTGATACTGTGCTTTCTTGTATTCCATCTTGTCGTGGAACAGGAGAGAAATACCCTGACATTAATTCAAATGATTGGTTGATGATAAGATTACAAGAAATTGGGTTGATGAAGAATTAAATTAAAAGTAACGACGTAACCCAAAGCCAAACTTAAAATTGGTTTGTGTAGTTGTTTGTTTTCTTCCATCTTCCTGCGTTTCACTTGTCTGAAGACTCTCAAAAGCACCGTCAGTGACAAAATCCCATGTTTCATTGAATGGTAAACTGAGTCCGAGCTTCACCACTGGAAGCAGCCCCACATTCCCTGATTGGACTAAACCAACGGTCGTTGTGCTGGAGACTCCATATCCAATCCCGCCGGCGATAAAGAATTTCCCTGCAACGTATTCTCGCATGAAATCGAAGTAGTAAATAATATCTGCGATGGCCAAATTTCTTCTCGTGATGAGGGAAGCCCCAGGATAGTTAATAATTTCTCGCTCGTATCGAAGACCAATGTCAAAGGCGAGTGGCCCATAGATATCTTTTTCATAATAAATTTCTGCCAGAGCTCCACCGCGATTGGAAGTTGTAGCTGGAGCATCTGAAACCGATTCGGAAAGTCCGCGAGTAAGAGCCCCTTTGAAAACCCAAGATCGTCTAATATGTTGAATCTCACTCTTGATATATTTTCTTCTCTCTGATTCAGGCGCCAGTGCCCAAAGATACTCATTGGCGGCGTAGTAGGTAACTGTCTTCCCTTTTTCAAAGGGCAAGACCGCAGCTGGATTGATGAGTTCCCACTGAGCAAAGTTTCCGGTTACGCTGACTGCTTTGGCGAGAACCGAGATATCTTCGGCGGTAAAGGTACCAGTCATGCCACGAATGATTCCCTGTCGCTTACCGTTTCTTGTGATGAAAGTTCTTCCCGTGTCTGACACGGATTGAATCATGATGAGTTCAAAGGCATGGGCCGAGAAACTCAACAGCAGAATTGTAAAAAGCATTAAGGAGCGAAAACTCATTTATATATCATAGCATGTTAGTTCATTTTTCAAACGGGAGAGTAGTTGAGTGAATTAGTAGACACCGTGTATGGTGTTGAGTTGTTGTATTATTTTATCAACATGGCCTGTTTCGGTGATAGCAGGACTGTCTGAGAGAAAAATGATTTCGGCGATCTGGCCGTTAAAGTTATTACCACCTATTAAAGTTACCAAGTAAAACCAATTAGCAGCGTTTAATTCGAATGCCATAATATATTTAGTATTAGCTGCCCAAAGAGTTGGCCCAGTTACAATAGCAGAGGGGGAAGCTGGAAAAGCAGCGTTGTTTATTTTCATTTTTTGAACAGGATTCATCAAAATGGATTTAACCGAACTTGTAGAAGAGAACTGAACAGCTGGGGTCCATGAAGAGTACGCACTACGTCTATTTAAAAGAGTATGTGTTGAAGGGCTAGCAACAATTGAAGCATTGGTCACTGTTTTCATCACAAAGATAACATATTTGGTCCACATGCTGGTCGAGGTATATAAGGTGGATAAATTGTCAAATTTCATGACGTTAGTCAGATTGGTTCCGAACCCATTTACACCGGATAAGATTTGAGGGCCTGGAGAACTGGTAGTTAGATTGTGGCCATTACCCGTAATATCCGTCACTGCGGTAACACATAGATCAGTTAAATTGCATGTTGCAGCTGAGTAGTTACTCGCATCCGAAACATGGTAGCGGGCCAATGTGGCGTTATAATACACGTAATCTTTTTCACCAGCAGTACCAAAAGTAAATGTTGCGACAAAATCATTTCCACTCACATCTCTTATTGAGCCGCCATTCATATCAATAGAAGTGGTTACACCTATACCATCCAAATCTAAGAGCACATCACCGGCGTCCAGAATGCATCTGAATCTTTTTGATTTGTTTAAAGAGGTGGGGTCTGCTGCTGTAGTCGCTGCCAAATTGAAATCAGCATATCGAGTTGCGCCTCCGATATTCAGAGTCAGACGAGGCGTCCCTAAAGCAGTATCAATAACAACAGGTGTGTCGAAAGTGATGTTGTACTCAATTGTATGACCGGACTTAAAATAATTTGGCTTTGAAACATCGGTAATATTGGTCGAGGTTGAAGAGCTGACTAAGGGAGGTACACCATCAACTATGACAGTTGGGTCATTGTTCCAGCCCGAAGAACCCGGGAAGGTTAGATAGACGTCATATGGGGCGGGATCTTTTATTGTAAAATTGTTTGGGAAAGTACCTGAAAGAATTACGGTACCCCAAACATATAAACCATCGGTTGGGTCGCTAAATTCTCCACTCGTAACAACATAGCGAAAAAGGAGAGTGTTTGTTCCGGACCCGGAAATGTAGCACGCAGTATGGAACCCATTGGTATAAATGCCCAGGCATGCATCGCTGCCGATGGGTTTAGTTATTGTTACAACCTTTGACCAAGTAACAGTGAAATCAAGATTGTCGCCAATTGCATAAGTATCACTTGGAGGAAAGGTCCATGAGATAATGGTGCCAGTAACACCATCAACTAAAACCCC
>JBILYY010000174.1:0-6350 GCA_044377495.1 Bacteriovoracaceae bacterium
ACAATGCTTTAATTCGGCTGAAGTATTTATCAGGTCAAAGGATTCCGAAGGGACCTCAATTACATAATCAAACAATACTTCCTTATTCAGAAATACTAGTTCCTGATTTAATGGGAGGTTCCTCTTTATTTCCTTCAAAAGAAAAAAACTTATAGCATCATGAATCTCAGTAAAGGATTTTGGTTTTCGTGGCAGACATGAACTTAAGTCTTCATTATTTTTCGATAGTGTCCTCTAATGGCACCAATCTGCTGATGACTCATTCCATCTAGATAAAGAAGCGGTAAAGAATTTCAGCCGAGATCATTCTCGCTTTTGGGTCTGCTAAGCACTCGTTTTCAAAAAGGTTTTTACGTAGCCCAAATTTGGGCTGCGTAGATAACTCGTAAAATATGTTTATGATCCATTTCAAATTTCTCAGCTATTTTGAGGGAGTCGGTAACCGGCCCAAAAGGTACGTGACACCTATTTCTTGATTTTGTTCACTAAAGTGATACAATTGTTCTATAAAGGTGGACAATATGCTTGCCGAACTACTAACGTCTAATACCCGCGCCGAAATTATGAGAATTCTTTTCGATGGTAGTGGCGATGCACGCTACCTTCGTGAAATTGAAAAACTTAGTCATATAAAGATAAATTCCCTCCAAAAAGAAGTTAAGCATCTTGCTTCCATTGATCTGATCAAGGCCAGAGTAGATGGAAATCGTATTTATTATACAGCGAATAAAGAGCATCCACTTTATCCTGATTTGGTTTCCATAGTTGAAAAGACTGTGGGTGTGGTTGCAATTCTCAAGGACAGAATGAAGGATTCAAAAGTTAAATGTGCTTTTATTTTTGGCTCTGTGGCAAAAGACCAGGAAAGGGCTGCAAGTGACATCGATTTGATTGTCATTGGTGATCTTGGCATGCGAGCACTCTCGAAGCTGCTTTCAGGTGTTCAAGAAATAATAGGCAGGGAAATCAATCCCCATGTTTATTCCGAAGAAGAATTTAGAAAGAGAGTAAAAGCGAAAGATCACTTCATTATCAGCGTTTTGAAGAACAAATTGAAGCCGATTGTAGGGGATGTAAATGAGTATCGAAATCTTTCTCAAGAGAGGAGTTCTAGTTAAGCAAGAAGCTTCAAAAGCCGAGATCGCAGATCTATTAAATATTGTTGAAAGAGATTTAGAAGATTCATCACAGACCGAAATTTCTCATGATTGGCAGTTTGGTATTGCCTACAATGCAGCACTGAAACTGGCCGATATTCTTGTAAGGGGATCCGGCTATCGTGTTAAGGGACAGGGCCATCACATGAATGCCATCGCCATGATTCCATTAATACTTGGACCGCATAAAAAAGATGATAGTGATTATCTTGAGACCTGTAGGCGTAAGCGTAACATTGTTGAGTATGACTGCGTAGGGGGGGCAACTGAAGCTGATGTGGTTGAGCTGAGAGAGTTTGTACAGGAATTTCAGATTGAAGTTTTAGAATGGATGTCGCTTAAAAAATTGAATATACAGTGACACCTATTTGTCGAAATTGAAAAGAACGGAAGAAGGTAGGGTTAAAGTGAGGTTGACCAATTAAAGACTTCCCCACCCAGATGCGGTGAAGAAGTCGTTTAACTTAAACTAGATCCTAATAGTGAATGTAGACGATAGTGCCCCAGCTATCAACGTCCGCTTTTGCACCAACGAGACCTTGGATACGTTCAGCGCTGTGGGTTTTAACAGTATTGTTTGTTATGCGAACGCGGCCTGCGCCTTCGTTAACAGTTGAGAATTCACCTTGCTCAATTCCACGGCCAGATAACATTGTTTCAAGACGAACCTTGAGAGAGATATCAACTTCCGAATCATTCGGGCGACCTTGCGCTCGGGCGAAGTCAGGGCCTTGCAACCGAATACAACCACCGGAAGCGCGTTTGCCGAGGCTACCTTGGTGGGCAGCGTCGTTTGGTGTCGCATGAAGAGCGATACCGTTGAAGATGAAGACAGCGTTAGGCATTTGAGAACCTTCCCACGTACCAGAAACGTATGAGCGGTACATTTTGTAGGGACGGAAGAAGCCGGCCGGAGTGGTTGCGCAGTAACTCTTATTTGTGGCCTTAACTGTTTCTTCTTTACCGGTAGAGACGTTTACTTCCAAGACTTTTTCCAAGTTGCCCGCGAGCAACGTGTAGATCGTCATCGTCTGGCCTTCAGTATTTCGCTTCAGGACGTCGTACTTGTTGGTTGCGGCGTTGTAGGCATAGTACTCGCGTGGGCTCTTGTTTACTGAAATGAAACGTGGCTCAGGGTTGTTGATACCGGCATTCATCATGCGAAGTTGCTCGGCTTGCAGCGCCGCCAAGATTTGGTCTTCAGTCAATGTGAACAGGTTTACCTTGCGGCCACACATTTCGCCTTTGTTGTTATCGATAACTAGATTTTTCAATTGGTCAGCAGTAGGAGCATCCATCTCAGCAATACGACCTGCTGAAGAAACCATGCTGTTCACCGAGTTGATGCTGAAAGACTTCGCTGCTTGGTCAGCATCGATCAGTCTCATCTCTTCCATCGACATCGCACCTTCGGCGAGCATTTCTTGAGCGTCGATAGAATTAGTGCCTGCGAATGCGCTGAAAGACATAAGGGCCAAAAGGCCGATCAGTGGTTTTTTCATGGTGATGTTTATCCCTAAATTCAAAACGTAGGTTTATATTGCTAAGAAATTAGCAGGATTACGGGTCTCGCCAAAGATCAAACTTTTCTAATATCCACTTTTACATACACTGACTAAAGTTTTGACATCGACTAAGTCGTTAAAAAAAGAATTAAGTTCTAAGGCGGGTTCAATTTGGCGATATCTTTAAGACTGTATGTGATTCCGGTTCCAACTCAGACTTATCTTTGTTGGAACCGACTTAAAATTACTTTCGAAGACCTTGATATTTTTGATAAGCAGGTCGGTCACTAATCGCGCCCAACCAGCTCTTGATATTTGTATATGCCCCAAGATCAACTCCCATCATTGGGCAAATACTAACAACGCTCGCTGTATTAATGTCACCAATGGTGAATTGATTACCGGCCAAATATTTTTTATCGGCCAATGAATTATTTAGAACAGTTAGAAGCTCAGGCAGTTTGTTGAGGTTCTTTTCAATTATGCCTTGATCGCGCTTATCTTCAGGAATAAATACCTTTTGGATAAAGACTTCAATGATTGGTGGTTGCAATTCAGAGCTTGCCCAGAAGCTCCACTGCATGGAGAGACCTTTTTCAAGAGCACTGGTTCCAAGTAATTCTTTTTTATAAGTGTCAGCGATATAATAGTTTATTGCCATGGATTCAAAAAGAGTAACGTCGCCGTCGACCATTGCCGGAACTTTTCCCATAGGGTTAATTTTCAAAAAGTCGGCCGACTTATGTTCCTTGTTTTTCATGTCGACTTCTTTCACAGTAAAGGGCACACCAGCTTCTTCTAATGCCCAGATGCATCTGCCAGCACTAGATCTTGGACTTCCATAAATAGTAATCATAAAGCTTCCTTGAATTTTATCGTTTTGGTTCGGTAGGGATTTATAACACTAATTTTGAATGGTTCCAATACGCCTTTTCGGGGCAGGGTGACTTCTTTTGTCCGGTATTGTTGGGCTCTTTTCAAAGATATTGAAACTTTATCTTACTTCAGCCGATAACAATTTATTCTCTAAGGTAGGTAAAAATGTTTTTCGTTTTAAGAGTATTCCTATTCTTTTCATTATCGCTGATGTCACTTCATGGATTTTCAGCAGATGCGCCTGCCACTGATGTACACGTCGGTATCTATGTGAACAGAATATATGATTTTAACCTTAAAGATGGTCAGTACGTTAGTGACTTTTACATTTGGTTTCGCTGGAAAGGTAATCATGTCAATCCTATGGATGCTTTTGAAATTGCCAATGGAAAAATAGAATCGAAGGACGGGGTGACTAAGAGCGTATCCAAAGGCTTTAACTACGCATTTGCACGAATAACGGCCAGAATCTTTCAAAACTTTAATACAAGAAAATATCCATTTGATAGTCATTCATTAAGTATACGCATCGAAGATAATGAAAATGAAATTCACAAATTGAGATATATTCCGGATTTAGAGAATAGTAATATTTCGAAGGCCATTAGTCTGTCTGGATATAAGATTGACGGAATACACTCTGAACTTCTGAAGAAGGAATATAAAACTAATTTTGGAGATCTTGAATTACCCACCGATCACAATTCAATTTATTCTCAGTTTCAGTTCAATATAAAGATCTCACGACCAGATTACAGTTACTTTGTTAAATTATATTGGGGGGTAGTCATTTCTGCTCTTGTTGCCATGCTTTCATTTTTTATCAAACCAACGGATCTTGACCCCCGTTTTGGTTTAGGGATTGGGGCGCTTTTCGCCTTGATGGCAAATATCTTTATCATCTCGGATACGTTGCCAACGAAGGGTCATATGTCGATTGCAGATAAATTGAATATGTCTGCTGTGGTTGTTATCTGTTTTGCTCTCGTTATAGCTACGGTCTCACTCAAACTCTACACAGCAGGTAAGGAATTGGTTTCACAGCGTTTAGATAAGGCCAGTTTTCTGTTTATATTTTTCGCTTACTTCCTGGGATCATATTACATTATTCTTAAGGGATAATAATAAAAAAATATTAAGAGGATATTCTATGAGCAACCAAAAAACTGGTTTTAATTTTTTAGCTTTTCTATTTCCCTCCATGTATTACGCTGGAAAAAACAATTTTAAGAGAGGCTTACTTTTAGCCTTTTTTGGCTCATTGCCTTTTACTATTGCTGTTGTGCCTTTCTATGCAGGATTTAAGGCCAATAAAGAGTTGAATTATGCAGGCTTTAAATGGGGCAAGGCATTTCTGGCTTTATTTATTCACATGATGATGGTTGGGACCGTATTGGCGATCAAAGAAGGCATACAAAAAGAACAAGCATTTTCAGCTCGGCCAGATATCGAGGAAGCTGCGCAACCTATACAGGCCACAACCCCGCCCAAGGTTGAGACCGAAGTGCAACCGATTGAGGCTCCAGCTGTGCCGGAAATTCAAACTATTTTCCAAGGCATCGTGATAGAAGCGCAAAAAAAAGCTGAGGCAGCGGAAAATGACATGCAAAAGGGAGGATTCAAGGCAGAAAGAGACAAGGCCCTGTGCGAGAAGATGCTGGAAGTTAACGTTACTGATTGGATTGGTACCGTGGATAGCATCGACGCAAATAGCGACGGTAAGGGAATTTTGGAGATAAAAGTTACTGACAATATTTCTGTAACAAATCTGGATGCGTTTGGTGCTTATGGAGGCCATAAGCGAGAAACAATTTTGGAACCGTCTTCGGAAGTTTTTCAAGTTGTATCAAAATTGAAAAGTGGTCAGAGAGTAAGGTTTAGTGGGAATTTCTACAAAGACGGTGGGGAGGATTGCCTTAGTGAAGGAAGTGTCACTCTCGACGGTAAACTCAAAGAGCCTGAATTCATATTTAAATATTTGAAGGTTGAGGCAATCTAAATTTGACTACAAAGCAGTAACAAGAAATATTGATAAATTTCCGAATGATTTTATGTTTAAATTGAGTCAGAAAGAGTTTGAAAATTAAAGGTTCCAATTTGGAACCTTTAAAAATGCAACAAGAGGACGAAAATAATCCCCAATCAGCTCTTGATATTTGGATATGCCCCGAGATCAACTCCCATCATGGGACAAATACTAACGACGCTTGCTGAATTAATGTCACCATTGAATGGTTCCAATACGCCTTTTGGTATGCAGTGCTTCCGGTTTTGTTTGTACACCAACGTGGTGGAGCTCAGGACAAATTACAAGTAATTTCATTTGCATAAACCTTTGTTAACGTGACCTCTTTAATGTGGCCAAGGCATCTCTTTTGTTGCAAAAATCCAGTCATGAAAAAGCAAATTATTCGGTTGGTAATGGTCCTCTGTATGACAGCTATTGGTACTGCAATTGCGAGTCCTTTTGTTCAAATTAAATCCGGAAGTTTCGAAAGAAATAATTCTCCTTATTACTTTATGGGAACTAACTTTTGGCAAGGAATGAATCTGGGAGCACCAGGTTTTGGTCGACGCAATCAATTGATCATCGAGCTTGATCAAATGAAAAATCTTGGAATAAAACAACTACGAATTCTCGCACTTTCTGAAGGACCGGACTCTGCGCCGTACAGGATCATTCCGGCAGTCCAAAATACACCAGGAATCATGAACGAAGATCTTTTGAAGGGTCTGGATTTTCTTCTCGTTGAAATGAAAAAACGCGACATGACTGCTGTTGTTTGCCTGGCCAATTTTTGGCCTTGGTCCG
>JBILYY010000063.1:0-17970 GCA_044377495.1 Bacteriovoracaceae bacterium
ATTCCGGCAGAAGTTTTTAAGATCGCTGCCATTTGGTTTGACTGGAACATGTTCCCGGCACCAAATGAAGAGAGGATAACGAAAAAAGCGTAGATCCAAGCAAATGGATAAAAACTTTTTGGTAGTGCGTTCTTGATCACGAACATTGGTCCACCGTGGACACTTCCAGTAGGTGAGATTTCACGATATTTAAGTGATAAACAAACTTCAGTGAATTTTGTACACATGCCAATGAAGCCGGCAACCCATAACCAAAAAACAGCACCAGGTCCACCTAGGGAAATAGCAACGGCCACACCTGCAATGTTTCCTAATCCTACAGTTGCAGAAAGTGCAGCACATAGGGCCTGAAAGTGAGAGATCTCACCTTTATCTTTCGGATCATCATATTTACCCATTATGATTAGAATGGAGTGTTTGAAAAATCTAAGCTGTGGGAAGCCAAAATAAACAGTGAACAATATCCCAGATCCAACTAAGAGAACAACTAACGGTACACCCCAGACCATACCAACGAAATCGCCGGTGACCTTTTCAATGGTTTCAAGCATGAATGCTCCTTTATAGAAAAATATTTCTAAAAGGATATAAACTTAGTCAGAAAATGTAACCCATAGAATTAATTAAAATTCAAAGATGTAAGATTTTTCTTTTTTTAAAGAAATAAAAGCAAGGAATCCCTGATGAAATGAACCCAAGACCGATCATTGTGGCACCAGGAGCAGTGATAATGGTGTTTATGAGCAATAGAACGCCCAAAATAATAAAAATAAGGGGAAGAATAGGGTAACCGAAGGCCTTATACGGTCTAAATGTATTTGGTTTTCTTTTTCTAAGAACAAAGACAACGCTTGTCACCATGGCATAAAAAATCCATGAGGAGAAAATCACATAATCCGTTAATTGATCAAAAGTCCCTGTAAGAGCAAGCGCTGTGGCAACACAGGCCTGGACCAATATAGACACGACTGGAACGTGAGTTGTTTCATTGACTGCAGCAAGCTTTTTAAAAAAAAGACCATCTCTTGCCATCGCAAATGGAACTCTTGAGCCCGTAAGAATCGAACCATTCATGGCACCCAAAGCCGAAAACACAAAGGCCGCAGATAATAGTGCGACACCGGAGGATCCCAAAAATGTAAGCGCCGCTTTAGTCGCTACCGGAAGAGCGTCAGGATGGACACTGGAGTTGGCATTTAATATTTCTGATAGAGGAAGCGCATAAAAAAAGGCCAGATTGGCCAGAGCGTATATCGCAAGAATAGAAAACATTCCAATAATGAGTGAGCGGGGAATATTTTTTTGAGGATCTTTGATTTCTCCAGCAACCATTGTGAGATTGCACCACCCATCATAGGCCCAAAGGGCCGCTAGAACGGCGGAACCAAACGCCGACCACCCAACAAACCCATTTATATTTGGAGTTTTCTCAAAAAGGTGATTAAAATTTCCACTGTCTGAGTATAAAAAAATACCAATACTAATTCCCAAAATCATAAATATTTTTAATGTTGTCATTGCTGCTTGAAGCCGTCCGCCAAAGGAAACGCTCAGACAATTAAGAAGAGAAAAAATAATAATCATAACAACAGAGGCAAAAGTCCTTCCACCCAGAAAACTCATATCGACGACACCACTCATGAAAGTCATCGCTCCTACGGCGTAAGCTGCAATAGATCCTGGTGAGCCAATCCAAAACCTCATCCAGCCGTAGAGAAAGGCCCACAAATCCCCATAACCTTCCTTGAGAAAAACATATTCTCCGCCTGCGTCTGGCATCATGCTTCCCAGTTCTGCATAGGCCAGTGCACCCGTAAGTGATAACAGTCCGGCCACTACCCAGGCGAGTAAAACGTAAAAAGGACTGCCGACTAACAGCGCCATGGTGGAAGTTTTTAAGAAAACGCCCGTTCCTATAATTGTTCCGATTACAACGGAAATGGCATCGATAAGGGTTAATCCGCGAATTAGTTTTGCGCTCATGCGGGGGAGTTATCATGTTGAAGCGCGTGAGTATACGCTTGCACTAAGTCAATTGAGTTAAATTATGAAGCTCGCAAGGTTATGTTAGGGGAGAGTCAATAAATCAAACAAGATTTGCGTTGCTCAAGCCATTCATTTTGATTTTTGTTCATGATCGCTTGATATTCTTCTTCAGATCCATTTTTTTCAACCCATAAACGTAATTCATCAGTGCCGTTAATCAGATCGACTGGAACTTTGTGAAATTCATATTCATAGGGCGGCTCTTTCCATTTAAATTCAGAACCTAGCTCGTGATACATTTCTTTGAGAAGATACTGGCACAAACGCCAAGGCTCGAAAGTTTTACGGTCCGTCACATGAATCTGATAACCGCCGCAAGGCTTGCCTGCGTGTTTTTGGAAAGTGGGTAAGAAAACCAGAGGACGCAGAATGAAGCCCGTGAGTTTCGCTTTTGCTAAAACTGGTTTTAATTTTTCATGAAAACCGAAGGCTTCAATTTTTGGATGACCTAAAATTTCAAGCGAACGAGTAGTGCCTCGTCCCTCTGAAATATTGGTTCCTTCGTAGAGAACGGTTCCAACAAAAGTATAAGCAGCTTCTACGGTTGGAAGGTTCGGTGAAGGAATAACCCATGGAAGCTTTGTGTCTTCAAAACTCATCTCGCGTTTATAGCCTTTCATTTCGATCACAGTTAATTTGCAATCTTTGCCACCCCAATAACGAGCATGCATTTTCGCCACTTCACCCATAGTGAGTCCGTGACGAACAGGAATCGGATGACGACCGACAAATGAAGCGTATTTAAGATCGAGGACATTTCCTTCGAGAGTGACGGCATCAATTGGATTCGGACGATCGAGAATAACAACTTCGATGCCTTTTTTCTGACAAGCTTCCATCAAGAGAGTCATGGTGTAGATGTATGTATAGATACGTGTGCCCACATCTTGCAGGTCCACAAAAATGTGATCTAAACCTTCCAGCATTTCGTCAGTAGGAATACGAGTCTCAGAATAAAGTGAGTAAACGGGTAGTTTGAAAAATGGGTGAATGTAATTTGTTGTTTCTACCATGTTATCTTGAACATCGGTTACAAAGCCGTGTTGGGGCCCAAATATTTTTGTGAGCTGATTTCCGAAAACGCGTTTAAGTGCGAGCAGTCCGTGTTCCAGGTCTTTTGTGACAGAAGCACTGTGGCAGAGGTAGCCAATTCGGCCTTTAAACTTAGCTTGCAGCTCTTTTTCTGAAACAATGCGGTCCAAACCTGTAATAACGGCGCTCATGAATTCTCCTAAAAATAATATCTTATTCTAATAAGCATTTCCCTCAGAAGCAATCAGGGAAAATTGTCATTTTTTTGACCAAGATTGTTGATTGAACAACCTTTAGTGAAAATGCTAGAATTTTACAACACACACATACAATAGGGGGCGGGAATGAAGCAGTACCATGAACTCATGCAAAGAGTGCTAAGTGAAGGTGTGAAAAAAGAAGACCGCACTGGCACCGGAACGCTTTCGGTATTTGGCCATCAGATGCGCTTCAACCTTGAAGATGGCTTCCCATTAGTTACTACTAAAAAATGTCATGTTAAGTCTATCGTTCACGAACTCCTGTGGTTTTTGAAAGGTGATTCGAACATTAAGTATCTTAAAGATAATGGTGTTTCCATCTGGGACAGCTGGGCGGATGAAAAGGGAAACCTTGGTCCAGTTTATGGGGTTCAGTGGAGAAGTTGGAAAGGCCATAACGGTGAGACAATTGATCAAATTAAAAACCTGATTGAAATGATCAAAAAAAATCCAGATTCTCGTCGCTTGATTGTGAATGCCTGGAATGTGGCGGACGTTGATAAAATGGCGCTACCTCCCTGCCATACAATGTTTCAGTTTTACGTTGCTAATAATAAGCTCTCTTGCCAGCTCTATCAGAGATCGGCAGATATTTTTCTTGGTGTTCCGTTCAATATAGGAAGTTATGCGCTTTTAACCATGATGGTGGCGCAAGTTTGCGGATTAGGTTTAGGCGACTTCGTACACACTTCTGGCGATGCCCATCTTTATGTGAATCACCTGGAACAAACGCAGGAACAACTTAAACGTGTTCCTTTTGCATTACCGCAAATGAAGATTAACCCTGATGTGAAAGATATTTTCGGATTTAAATTTGAAGACTTTGAACTCGTTAATTACCAGGCACATCCACACATTAAAGCACCAGTGGCGGTTTAAAATGAGAATTTCATTAATAGTTGCAAAGTCTCAGAACAATGTGATCGGAAGAAACAACGAGCTTCCTTGGCATTTAAAAGATGATCTTCAAAATTTTAAAAAACTCACGATGGGGCACCATATTCTCATGGGCCGCAAGACTTTTGAATCAATTGGTAAAGTCCTGCCGGGACGTATGAGCCTTGTTATCTCAAATGAACCACGCGCCAATTCAGAAAATGTTTTTTGGTTCAATTCTATTTTTCGCGCCATCAAGCAAGCAGAACGAAATGGTGAAACAGAATTGTTTATTATTGGCGGTGAGAAAATCTACAAATACGCGTTGTCCTTGATTGATCGCATTTACCTTACTGAAGTTAAGGCAACTGTTGAAGGTAATGCCTTTTTTCCTCAATTATCACTCAAGAACTGGAAAAAGGTGAGTGAAGTTAACGTTGAGAAGAGTGCCTCAAATGATTATGATTATTCTGTTCAGGTTTTAGATCGAAGATAATGTGATTTTAAATGTGTAATGGCCAATCGATTACTCTGACTGGCCATTATGAAATACTATTGGTCTTGATCGTTACGTTTGTTTTTGTGTTTTTTTTCTCTTTTATTCTCCCGTTTGTCTTCTCTCCTGTCATGACGGTCCTCTTTTAGGTCTCTCTTATCCTCTCTACGATCTCTTTTTCCACCATCATGTTTGGCATCTCGAATGTCTTCCTTTTCATCTTTAATATCTTCTCGCTCATCACGCCGATCTTCTTGTTTGTCTTTGTTTTGTGCATAAAGATTTATGGAAAACAATAAAATGGCCAATGTAAAAAATTTCAAAAAATCCCCTCTGGAAATTGACAAATGATTTAGATTTATCAGGTTTTCTTAAGGATAAAATATCTTTCCCACTTTTGGCCAGAGAGGTAAAATTTGGTTATCTCGAAAGAGATGAAAGCATGAGGAAAAGCCGAGAGTTGAGTGGAGTAATCCACTTCAGCAAGTGGTAATTCCGAATACCGTATAACAGGTCGCGAGGATTGTGGCCTGTTTTTATTTTAGTCCACATCTTTCGTATTGATCAAATTTATCAAATTTAATTTTAATTTTACTCCAGTTTGTTCAGGTTGAATAAAGGTTCCGGGTGGATCAATATCAACGCATGAAAGAAAACGCTCTTTGGAAAAAAATATTGTTACTTACCTTGAGTTGTGTTTTTGCTCTTCACATTAATTTATGATCAAGGACGATCAGTTATAAAATGGCCTAGGATGGGCCCTTTATTCTTCAATTTTAAAAATCATATCTCTACCAGCTACCACTCGATGACCTAGGCCTAAAGTGCCTTGGGGCCAGATCGTAATATCGCCTTTGGCCATATAGATTTCAGATAAATTATTATAATAAATGCCGATTGTGGAACCTCTCACGGGAGGAAATCTGCAAGGCAGTTTTTCATAGACCCGGAAATGATCTTTTTCTTTTTTCATCCCAAGTAACATGTCACCGCGACTTGTTTTTAAAATAAAAAGAAGCTTGCCTCCTTCTTTAACAACGTCAAATAAAATACCTGGCATATCCCATGCACTGACCGTGAAAATTCCACGATCAAAATTATCAAGTTCCCATATCTCTTCCAATGCATCACCTTCAATAACATCGACTTGTGGTAAATCAAATTTCGCAAGATTTAATTTTGCCTGTTGAACCATTTCAGGAATAATTTCATAAGTAGTTACCTTACCTTTTTTGCCAACAAGATAACCCATTAGAGCAGCATTCCAACCGCTGCCTGTTCCAACTTCAAAAACTTTCATATTAGGTTTTAAATCAAGTAGCGCAAGCATTCTTAAAACAAAACTTGGTTGTGAGATAGTTGATATCACTCCATTTTTTTCGTAGATAAGGAGAGATGTATCAGCATAGACATAGGGAAGAGTTTCCGGAGTCACTTTCAGCCAAGTAGTCTTATTTGGTGAAAATCTCGAAAACTGCCTGAGGAATTCATGACGGGGCATGGCCTCAAAGGCTTTACAGACCTGTTCTGAAAGTTGGTACTTTTTCTTGGCCTCATGGAGTAGATCAGTCTGTAAATCCACTTTAAACCTCCCACTTCGGCATTCAGGCTATGTGAATGTTGTTGTGATGAAAAAGGCCACTGCTTCAAGGTACGCATATTCCCAAAATGACTATTTGAAGGGCAAAACCTGACCTATTAAATAAAATTAAAAAAAGAGCTAAAATTGAGAAATGAAAACAACAATCCTCATTCTCAGTTTCATTTCATTTGCCCATGCCAGTGCGCTAAAACAAATGGATCAGCGTCTAAAAGTGTATGCCGAATCAAAAGTTATTTGCGAATCGGGAAATGAGTCACTATCTGACGAGGGTTTGTTTATTGATGTGAGTTGTGATTTTAAGTGTAGAGATGATGTGCCAAGAGTTGAACGAGTTAAAGGAACATTTCTTCCAAAAAAATTGGGCCTGTTCCCAGGTAATGGTTCTTCCGAACAAAGTATCATGTGGAGCGCACTTGGCGTTTCCTTAAAAATTTGGTCGCAGAAGATCTGCTTGGAAAAGGCAGCAATTGGGTGCAAAAATGCTCAGAACGTAGAATCATTTGGGATGAAAGAACTTCAGTCCGGTGCATGGAAAATAAACAAATTTCCTGGGTGTAAGGAAAAAAGTATTTTGGTTTCGCCATTTGATAACCGAGCTGGTTCAGTTCGGGTTCCGAATATTAGTGCCGCAATTTCTATGCCTGAAACCTCCAAAACAATTGATTTCGAAAATAGTGGTCTGAAGTTTAGCCTCGCATCCGGTACACCGAAGCCTGAATGCAAAAATAAAATCAAGGCCAAACTTTGTTTTGGAGATTGTGTCGATTTATCAACATCAGATAAAGAAATATCAGAAACTCTGGGCACACCTGACCCCCTTGGTTCGGATGATATGGAAATCTGCGGAGATGAACTTGCTGCCAAGTTACAGGATCTGAAGCTTTCTATTTCAGTAAGACGTGAAATATGTGAAGCCTATTTTTGGCAGTCGTTTATGAAAATGGACAATACCTATAAAAGCTGTGCTGCGATTAGAGGCGAAACCACTTGTGAGAGTTTCTAATACCTAAGTCATTCATGTAATTCTTGCGAGAACTTTTAGAATAAAGCACCTTCACCAATCACGGATGAACTCTTAGAATAATATCAAGTTCACGGCTCCCAGATAATTCTGAGTAGCTGGTCAAGAGAGAAAGTCAGAGATGATTTTCTTGATTCAAGAACGTGAACTCAAAAATGACTGTCTTGGAGACAGTCATTTTTTTTTGTTTTTACGTTGCCGAAAAATTTAACGGTGCTTTCCAAGTTTTAAAAGTGGTAAGATACAATGCATAAATAATTCCTACCAAGTAAACTCCTCCCATGTAGCCAAAAATAGCGAAAGTTTCTTTCGCTTCACTCCTTCCCATTTCAGGACCGTAGAGTGCGGCCAGGAGCCAGACGAAGGGATAGAGAAAGCCTCCAACCGAAATCATGTATGAGGCAATGAGGATTTCTTTTTTAGAGGCATTGATGAAGGCGAGGAGTACTAATAGGGCCAGTGATAGTGAGGCAATTCCATTGGCGTGAAAGTGATAACGTTGATAATAGCGCCAGCTTTTTGCTTGCTCTGATTTTATTTTTTCGGACTTGGCGGTTGCGTCTTGAATGGATTGAATTTTGACGTTTTTCGCAAGACCTTGCTGGATGCGATTTTCGAAAAGTGATTCATTAGCGCCGAACAGAATCGAAATAAACACCCCGCCCACCATTGCCAGAACTGTAAGAATGAATGGAAATTTATAAGTCATTGAAAGCTCCTCTTTATGCTTATCTTTGAGTGTAGAGATTTTACAGGCACTTAGCTAGCTACTTCGGGAATATGTTACAAATGGCCCATGATTTTTCCATTTGTAGCAGTCGTTCTATTCTCCCTCGTGGGCCACGCCCAGGATGGAAGCTATATTCTGGCGGACAAAGAGATTTTTGTTCCTAAACTTGAATCAACTCAGGCGTTAACTTCTCATCCACGTTTTACCGGCTTTATTCAACAGATGTTCAATCGTCCGGGCGATTTTCATGGCCCCAATTGTTACAATACGGCATTGATCGCAAGTGGTTATTTTTCAGTGAAAAATAAGCGTTATGTTTCTCCGGAAGAATTTGAAGGCATTCTAAAAGCTGACTTCAATCAGGTTTCGGCACCGGAATACAAAGATCTGATAGTATTTGATGCTAAAAGTTCGCGCGGTCACGCCGCTTTTTACTTAGGTGATAATTTAATCTTTCATAAAAAATCTTTCGGAACGCAATATCACTACCGCATCGTGGAAGTGGATAATGCTGGAGTGGTAGAAGAAAATGAATGGGTCCCTGGCATAATGGAAGATTCAACTGCGCAGATGAATTGGCCGGAGCTGGGAAATTTGCCTAAAAATTATTTTCGTCGAAACTCTGGTTCAGTTCAGCTAGATCATCGTCTGGCACCTTTGATCAAGAAAATGGAAGAGGCGATGTTGGTGGATCTCAAGACCTGGGCGATTGGAAGGAAGTGGGGAATGACGGGTGAGTATTTTCTGGAAGACCTGATGAAGTATGCCAAGACACTTAAAACCGACAAGTATACCGAAGGTGTCTTGATCTCTCTAAAAGATCAAATTTACATCATGCTGGAAGAGGTCTATTTCAAGAACGCTCGCTCCGCTGAGAAAGTTCTGGAAGAGATTTGTATTCCGGAACAAAAAGAAGCGCTGTTTGGTTTTATTAAGGAGTTTGGGAAGCTTCTAAGTACAGATGCTCATAAGATCGAGAGTGTTCTCAAAGCATTAGATGAGCAGGATAAATCGCGCTGTCGCTTGCATCCTATTGATTTGCTATTGAAGTAAAGATCTGTTGCGTGTCGCGGTATGTCAACGCTTGATTGAAACTCTATTTTGATGGATGATATGGTCACCTTTAAGGGGGGACGCCGATGCAAAAACTTTTCATTCTTTTCTTCGCTCTAATTACTTCCACTGTTTTCGCTAAACATGTTGAAGTTGATATTAAAGTTCTTACTCCTAAAAAAATACAATCAATTATTGGTTCCTATCCGGCCAAGGGGTCTGATGCTGAAGCTGAAGACTTTAGAGTTCTTCTAAGCTACCAGGCGACTAGAACTGTTGAAGATTGTCAGCTAGCAGAAAAAGATTCAGACATATCTCTGGCAAGTTTGTTCGGTGGCGAGAACGGTGTTCTTAGTGACCGTGAAGTTAAGAAAATGAAACTATTTTTAATTAAGGCCTACGTAAATGTCGGTGCCAATAGTTACATCGCAAAACATAAGTACAAGAGACCTAGGCCTTATCTTGCTAATACGGCAGTTAAGCCATGTATTGGGCTGGAAAAATCTTTTGCTTACCCAAGTGGCCATACTTTAATGGCGCACCTTTTTGCTCGTGTCCTTTCAAAAGTTTATCCTGAACGCGAAGATCGATTTATGGCACGCGCAGCTCAGTATGCTTTGAACCGTGTGATTGGTGGGGTTCACCATCCTTCAGATGTGCAAGCTTCTATTGTGTTAGGTGATTATTTGGCGGATAAAACTATTGAGTCTGATAAATTTTTACAAGCTCTTGGTTCTCTCTAAGACATGATATTTGTGGTTATCTGAGTCCTTTTCAGATTTGAAGAGGGCCAGATGATCAACAACAATTTTTTTTCCCTCAAACGGATTCTTCAAAACTTTCATTCTTAATTCATCATATTCGTAGCGCTGAAATCTCTTTATGGTGATGTGAGGGATGAATTTCTTTGTTTCAACTCTTACGTATTCAGAATAAATACTTTCAATCATGCTCTTTAAATTAAGCAGTTCCTGTGAAGGCTCGCAGCTAAGGTAAAATACCCGTCGTGGAAAAAAGGCGAAGGTTTTAAAGGTAAGAGTCAAAGGCGAGAAATGTATTTGTCTTAGGCGTTGGATAATGCCTTCTAGTTTATCCTCGGGCGTATCGCCGATGAAGAGGAGAGTCATGTGATAATCGTGGGCATTCTCCCAACCTTTACCAGAAGTGTGCATGGGAGCAACTGACATTGCTATGTGATTTTTAAATTCGTATGGGAGCTCAATTCCGATGAAGAGTCTCATGCTTTAGGTTCTGATATTATTTCGCATAAGGCATGACTGAGCGCTAATTTATTTTTGGCACTTTGGACAATAATAGGTTCCGCGCTGGGCAAGAATGATTTTCTTTACCGGGGTCTTCTTACACATTTGGCAAATCTTTTGATAGAAGACCACGAGGTGCTCAAGACCCATACCACTCTCGCCGGTTGAATCACGATAACCACCTTGAAAGGTCGTACCGCCGGATTTGAGCGCAGGCCCAATGACTTCATGAATCGCCCTGAGGATTTTTGGAAATTCTTCCTGTTTCACCTTTTTACATTTACGAGTGGGACGGATGCCAGAACGAGCGCAGATTTCATTCGCAATATAATTACCTGAGCCAGCAAACAGTTTTTGGTCAAGGAGTGTTACTTTCAGCGCGCGCTCCGGATATCGTTTGATTGATTCCGTGAGATATTCCAAACTAAAATTTGGATCTGCGAGATCCATTCCAAGTTCATTAAGCTTTTTCTCTGCTTCTTCGGCCGTGTAGTAATATAAGTGACCGAAGCGGCGAGGATCATCATAGGCCAAGGTGTGCTTTGGGCCATTGAGGGTGAGGTGAGTATGCTTGCCGGATTTAATTGTTTCTCCAATAAGCCAGGTGCCTGTCATGCCTAAGTGAGAGAGCAGGTGTGAGCCGTCGTTGAAAACAAAATCGAGCATCTTACCTTTGCGGTTGATGGAGACGATGGTTTTATTTTGTATGTCGAGTTCGGTGTGAAGAATATTTTGTTTTAGACCTGGAGTTGTGGAGAGGGAGTCTATCTTGAAAGGGAGATAGTGGGAGAGTTGGAGACGGATTGTTTCGACTTCGGGTAGTTCGGGCATGGTCTAACTATACGATTTTATTGATAAAAAATGAAGCAATATCTGAACCGTGGCAGTTCTGGCATAAAGTAACTTAACTTCTCTTTTTTGTTCGTAAATACCTGAAATCGCTGCTGTAAATGAATGATTATTTATTTAATTTTCATGCAAATTGTCCGATATGTGTGTTATAATGAATCCGAGAGGGCGCTTATGCTTAAACTTGATACTGTCAAAAAAAATCTGAAACCTGGAAAGCTTTATCGCAGAAGTGATCTTGCAAAATTAAGCACCAGTGTTGATCGTCATGTTGCTTTGCTAGTCAAAGAAGGAACGCTTAAAAAAGTGGGGCCAGGACTTTATTTAAAACCTTCTACAAGTAAATGGGGAGAAGTTCCTTCTGATGATAAAGATCTTGTGCGAGGCTTTTTAAAGGATGACCGCTTTCTGGTCTTTTCATTCAATAGTTATAATGGTCTTGGGCTAGGAACAACCCAACTTTATAATCATACGGTTGTCTATAATCATAAAAGGCATGGTCAGTTTAGACTAGGAAATCGTGTTTATGATTTTCGTATGAAACCTGATTTTCCTGTTCAATTTAATCGAGAAGCCCTTCTAATTGATATGCTGAATAATCTTTCTGAATTGGCCGAAGATGAGGAGAGAGTGTTCGAAACTTTAAAAAGGAAAGTTTCAACTTTTGATAAATCAGAACTTGAAAATGCAGGGAAACTTTACGGTAAAGTAAGAACTAAAAAATTAATAAAAGAATTACTACATGGCACGCAAGTTTCTACATCAAGATAGTGAGTTTAAGACTCTAATCCAAATTACAGCAGATGAACTGGAACTTAATCCATACATGGTTGAGAAAGACTATTGGATTATGCATTGTCTTTGGGGTCTACAAAACCAAAGCTTCAATTTTGAATTGAAAGGTGGAACGTCACTTTCAAAGGGTTACAAAGTTATTCATCGGTTTTCAGAAGATATTGATCTGAGGATTGATCCCCCAGCTGGTATGAAAGTGATGACAGGCAAGAATCACATGAAGCCTATTCATCTTGATTCACGTAAGAAATTCTTTAATTGGCTAGCGGGTGAAATCAAAATTAATGGAGTAAAAGCATCAAGAGAACACGAATTTGATGATGAGAAATTTCGTAATGCAGGAATCAATCTTAACTTCAAAGCTCAGTTTGAAGAAATTCCAGGAATCAAGCCGGTCGTCCTTTTAGAGACGGGCTTTGATGATACAAGCCCCAATAAACCGATTACGATTTCATCTTGGGTGTTTGATAAAGCATTTTCGATTAAAAGTTTTGATAATGTGGATAATCGGGCAGTAGATGTAAAATGTTACATTCCTGAATTTACCCTCGTGGAGAAATTACAAGCACTGGCCACCAAGCACAGAAAGTTTAAAGAAGGGAAAATTGAAAAGAATTTTATGCGCCATTATTATGATGTGTATTGTTTGTTAGATTTACCAGAGATTCAAGAATTCGTTGGCACTCCAGAGTATGTGAAACGAAAAGAAGAACGGTTTTCTGCAAAAGACGCACCTGAAAAGTTAAATAAAAATGCAGCCTTTATGAAGCAATCTGAAGTGGATTTTGCAAAGCTTGAATCAAACTACCGTGCGACATCGAATTTATACTATAAAGGGCAGCCAACTTTAAAAGAAATCTTTGATCGTATTAATGCGTTTTTGGACAAGTTCTAAATCGTTAATAACTGATTTCAATAATCGCAAGCTCGGGAGAGCAGTTGACTCTTATAGGAAGTATTGATGTTCCAATTCCACGCGAAACGTACATTTTAGAAGTGCCTTTTTCAAACCAGCCCTGATCGTATTTCCCTGTGCCGTTCGGAAGCCATAAACTACCTACGAGCGGAATCCTTATTTGGCCTCCATGACTATGGCCAGCGAAACTGAGTTGTATTTTGTTCACTATGCTGTCGAAAAACGCAGGTGAGTGAAAAAGTGCTAGCTTCAAATCACGCGAGGGAATATTTTTGAGGATTTCCACATGTGGTGATCCTTCTTCACTATCATCAAATCCAACTAGCCATAGACCGGAGTCTATTTTTTTTGCTTGGTTGGTGAGATCAGTAATCTTAGTTTCTATAAATAAATTTTTAAGATCATGGATTGGTTCCCAATATTCCCAGTTTCCAGAAACGAAGAAAACTCCCTTGGGGGCCTTTAAGTGGCTTAGGACTTCTCGGTAACCATTAATTGTTCCTGATGGAGTTGCTAAGTCACCAGTGATAACGATCAGGTCTGGCTTCTCGATTTTTAGCACGTTGATCAGTTCTCTTTCAATCCTTCCTAAGCCGTCGGTGTGAAGATCAGTTACATGGGCAATTTTTAGTTTCTTATTTCGAGGTCCAATACTAATTTGGTGGTGCGTAACTTTAAGCGTGTTGGTGTGGAGATAACCCCCAATGACAAAAACTAAAAGAATGAAAAAAAGAATGAACCATTTTTTACTCATACGATATAATAACGTCATATGAGTAGTTTGACTAAGATTTATACTTTAAAGGACGAGGCCCTCGTTCAACTCTATATTTGGATTGATAAAGAAGTGCGTCCGCTAGTTAAGAAGCCTGATGGTACCATCGATCAGTATGGCGCAGGCCTAATTGATAATGACATCGATGCTTTAAGACACGCCTTTCTTTCAGGTGTTTATACTATTGAGTTTAGCTCTGAAACGGCTGAATTTTTAGGTCGGCTCAACGAGTTCCGGGATTTTGATTCTAGTTCTTCAGCTGTAGGTGGAGAAAATATGGATCTTTGGAACAATGCCGTTGGAAGAAAAATCGCAAAAAAAGCAAAAACGTGGCGAGAGCTGTACGAACTTCTTCTAAAAGAGGTGAAGGATGGAGATTTAATTATAAGTCCAACCGATTCAAGAAAGTACAAAGGCGAGAAAAGTATTAAGCGGATGCCTAAGTCTCTAGTGATCAAAATAAAAGAAAATAAAACAGGGGCGAATGTAGAATTTCTAGATGTTCGTCAGCGAATTGTTTTGACCAAAGATGATTTTATATTGGCCATTAAAAAAGGAAAGTATCCTGGATATGCTGTAAAAAAACATTTCTCTGGTGAGTTTCCTTACTCTACTCGAGATAAGTTCAGTTTTAATAATCTGGGTTGATCAATACCAACCATGCCAACCTTTTTCGTTAAAAGACATGAAAATTTGTGAAATCAAATGAAATTCAAAAACGACGAGTAGGCCCTCTTTCCCTCTTTAATGCAGACAAGTATTGAGTTGTTGGTTGATCCCGACTCCACATCGGGAAGTTCGGGCATTTTATTACCTAGGTCTAAAAATTTTTAATAAAAAAATATAAAATTCCCAAGATTGTACACTCAGGTGTTTAAATGAGTCCCAAAACTTCGAGCGCCTTCTCTAAATAAGGATCCTTCTGGTGTTTAAAATCCTCTGATGTCAGCTTAACTTCATAATCCGGTTTTATCCCGGTTGCGAAATAAACTTCCCCGGAGAGGTCCCTCACATGACCTTGTGTCCAGCTAATATTAGTTCCACTTGGTAGCGTCATAAATTGGATATTTCCATTTGCGCCGGAAGTGTTTTTTCCTATAAGACCGCCAGGGAAAATTTTTTTCGCGAAACCCGTCCACGTCTCAGCATAGCTTTGGGAACGGTGATGAATAAGAACTACGACTTTCTTCTGGAAGAAGGGAGTTGCGGGCGTCATGGACCAACTGGCATCGACATATCCATCACAAAGCTTATCACTCCGAGGACGCACATAATACGGAAACTGAATCCATGGGGCATGAATCGTTTCTTGAATAAAGTGTCGCAAAATATCGTGGTTTCCGAGTGGGTAACCTCTGTTATCGAAAATAATCTTTGATGCCGCTGTTTCTTTCAGGGTCTCCAGCAGCTCTTCATAACTAAGTCTTGAAACATCAAGGTAGAGGGTATCCATGTTCGGATTGAAACGAGGAGGGTGCAGAGGAGGTATTTTTGGAGGAAAACGGTTATTCCGGGGAGCCTCAATTTTGGACCCTTGATCAAATTGAAGCTGGCAGATTGATCCCTCAGCTCCCGCAGTGGCCATCCACCCTGCCATTTCATTTCTTCGTCCATTTGAGCCGGAGACCTCCTTGGATCTTTCTGCGACAACTTCCATGATGGGTGCTCCATCAATGTGAGTGATCATGTCCCCAAGATGATCTGCGAATTGCGGGTCTGCAGCCGCGATGGCATAGCCCCCTTCGACCGGAAGAATGTTAAACGGTGGAAAGAGGTTGGGTCGTAAACTCTTGAAAAAAACGTGACCATCATTAATATGGGATAATAAATGGCCAAGAATATTATCTAACCGATTGCCTGAACTATCTTCAAGTACATCGTTGATCAATTGATCCAAACTTAAGAACGAAATCTTTTCTATCTGAATGTAAGGGTGAAAATAGGCAAGTGTCGACCAAGTGAGCATGACATCTGCAAGGCGAACGGCTGTACCTTTTTCGGCCAGCAGTTCTTTGCCCTTCTCTTCGATCTGTAGTCTGGCCTCTCGATCAGCGAATGCTTCCATGGCCTCTTCTTGCGTTAATACCAGAGATATATCCACGGAGCCGTCTACTCCAAGATCAAAGCTCATTTTTTCTGAGCTGCCCGGTTTGGCCGGCACGATTTGGTTTTTTAAAATTGGAGCAATAAGGTCTATCGATCTTGAGGCAGCATTACTTTTATAAATCGCACTATTTAATTTCCAGGCGAATGATGTTTTTTGAAAGTAGCCACTAAAATCTGGATCCTGCCCCAGATTATTTTGTCCGTCTAAAAGCACCTCCATCAAGCGAGGGCTGCAGCTAGCCTGATTCAACCAAAAGCCGAAACAAATTTCATAGGTGTCTTCTGTGATTTTAAAAGAAAAAGATGCGTCTTTTGGCGTGTGAAGGAAACAAATTTTACCCTGTAAATTAATACCAAGAATGTAGGGTTTCGCTTCTCCATCAGAACACCACTTCAGATCTATCCTAGATCCCTTGAAGTTTCTGGCCACTGATTGCTGAATGAAATGGATAGGTAGATTGGTTACTTCATCTCTCAAGGTTCGCAAAGAATGGTACACTTGCTTCATCCCCTCCCAGAAAGAATGACGGGTATCCACACCTATGTGCTGCCAGTAAACGAGTTCGTCTGATTGCCCTAGATGGTCCCGCACTAAAGGCGCAACCATTGTCTTATATGTTTGGGTCAGGTCCTGAGTTTCCAAGAGATTTTTGAAAGCGGAACTCATAAATGCATCCCAGTTTGCCAATGCTGAGGCATCAGAGGGATGGAAATATTTAATGGCCATCATCATGCGACCTAGTTTTTCGATCTTGTTGCTTAGTTTCATACGACCTCTTATGTGGGATTAGTATATCACCCCACAAACTAATGAGCTATTTACCTTTTATATCTGTTCCTGCGTTGGTGATGTGATTCAAGAAAAAAACCAACTCCATTCAATGGGAAAGTTTGCGACGATTAAGTTTTCTTAAAATTTTTAGTAAATTTCAGATCTAATCATTACACATCAAGTTATTTAGATGCTTTGTCCCAAATGATTCATTGCTTGTCCCATTAAAACTCAAACGACGCTTTGTTCTGATAGGGTCGGTCTTAACGAACGGATTTATTTCAGTAACTATCTTCGTAATTCTAAAATGGGGTATTTATGAAATCACTATTTTTAGCATCTTGCGCCCTCTTTATCGCATTTTCATTTAATGCTCTGGCCGAGATGGATCGAACAGTTCTGCCAATTCAAGAACCAACAACTAAAGTCTATAACGAAATTGATGCACGTAAGGCGACGGCCCCACCAAGATTTGAAGTTACAGCTCCAAAGAAATCTCCAAACGTTGTCATTGTATTGGTTGATGATTTTGGATTTGGACAATCATCCAGGTTTGGTGGCCCCATAGATATGCCGACGTTTCAGAAATTAGCAGAAAATGGTATTACCTATAATCGATTCCATACAACAGCTTTATGTTCACCGACTCGTGTAGCACTTCTTACTGGTCGTAATCATCATGTGGCCAATGCAGGATCAGTTATGGAAACGGCCACTGCGTTTCCGGGAAATACTGGTATTCGTCCTTTAAGTGTTGCGCCGTTGGCGGAGACCCTACGATTAAATGGTTTTAGTACTGCGGCCTTCGGAAAATATCATGAAACTCCTCCATGGCAGGCCTCTGTTTCGGGCCCTTTTACTAATTGGCCCAATGGATCGGGCTTTGATAAATTTTACGGATTTATTGGAGGCGAAACTAATCAATGGGCCCCAGCTATTTACGATGGAACTCGCAGAGTTGAACTTCCTAAAGATCCTAATTATCATTTTACCAATGACATGACTGACCAAGCGATTGCGTGGATGAAATCGCAGCAGTCCCTGACTCCAGATAGGCCATTCTTTTTGTATTTTGCGACTGGTGCGACTCATGCTCCCCACCATGCCCCAAAAGAATGGATTGAAAAGTATAAAGGAAAATTTGCTCAAGGTTGGGATAAGTTAAGGAAAGAGACCTTTGTTCGTCAGAAACAACTCGGTATCATACCGCAAACTGCACAACTTACAGTCCGGCCCAAAGAAATTCCTGCATGGGATAGCTTTACGCCTGAAGAACAGAAACTCCTTTCCAGACAAATGGAAACATTCGCTGGTTTTGCATCACATACCGATCATGAGATCGGAAGATTAGTGCAAGCAATATCGGATACCGGTAATC
>JBILYY010000085.1:0-14441 GCA_044377495.1 Bacteriovoracaceae bacterium
TGATGAGATGATGATGAAAGTATCAAGACTAAATGATTGACCCATTAAGGTTTTCCTTTAAAAAGGAGGTGATCCAGCCGCAGGTTCCCCTACGGCTACCTTGTTACGACTTCACCCCAGTCATCGCTCCCACTGTAGACGCTCTCCTCCTTGCGGTTAGAGTCACGTCTTAAAATGAAAACAACTCCCATGGTGTGACGGGCGGTGTGTACAAGGCCCGGGAACGTATTCACCGGAGCGTGCTGATCTCCGATTACTAGCGATTCCAACTTCATGGAGTCGAGTTGCAGACTCCAATCCGGACTGAGACGCGCTTTTTGAGATTTGCTCCCCCTCGCGAGTTCGCTTCCCTCTGTACGCGCCATTGTATTACGTGTGTAGCCCTAGACATAAGGGCCATGAGGACTTGACGTCATCTCCACCTTCCTCCTGGTTAACCCAGGCAGTCTCGTCAGAGTGCCCAACTTAATGCTGGCAACAGACGATAGAGGTTGCGCTCGTTGCGAGACTTAACCCAACATTTCACAACACGAGCTGACGACAGCCATGCAGCACCTCTCACTCAATTTCCTTGCGGACACTCCAGCAATTACACCGGATTCTGAGGAGTTCAAGCCTAGGTAAGGTTCTGCGCGTTGCTTCGAATTAAACCACATAATCCACCGCTTGTGCGGGCCCCCGTCAATTTGTTTGAGTTTTAGTCTTGCGACCGTACTCCCCAGGCGGAATACTTAATGCGTTAGCTGCGTCACTGAGGGAGTCAATACCCCCAATAACTAGTATTCATCGTTTACGGCGTGGACTACCAGGGTATCTAATCCTGTTTGCTCCCCACGCTTTCGCGCCTCAGCGTCAGTAGTCGTCCAGGAAGGCGCCTTCGCCCCCGGTGTTCCTTCACATCTCTACGGATTTTACCCCTACACGTGAAATTCCCCTTCCCCCTCCGACACTCTAGACTAGCAGTTTCAGACGCAGTTTCGAAGTTGAGCTTCGAGATTTCACATCTGACTTGCTGACCCGCCTGCGCGCGCTTTACGCCCAATGATTCCGAACAACGCTTGGACCCTTCGTATTACCGCGGCTGCTGGCACGAAGTTAGCCGGTCCTTATTCTTTAGGTACCATCACTCCTCGTGGATATTAGCCACAAGGTCATTTTTCCCTAGCAAAAGAGTTTTACAATCCGAAGACCTTCCTCACTCACGCGGCGTTGCTGCGTCAGGGTTTCCCCCATTGCGCAATATTCCCTACTGCTGCCTCCCGTAGGAGTCTGGACCGTGTCTCAGTTCCAGTGTGTCCGATCATCCTCTCAGACCGGATACCTATCGTTGCCTTGGTAGGCTCTTACCCCACCAACTAGCTAATAGGCCGCGGGCTCTTCTTTTAGCGGAAGCTCCTTGCGGACGCCCCCTTTGTAATTACTTACATATGCGGCATTAGCACAGGTTTCCCTGTGTTATTCCCCACTAAAAGGCAGATTACCCACGTGTTACTCACCCGTGCGCCACTTTACTAAGGGTTGCCCCTTTTCACGTTCGACTTGCATGTATTAGGCACGCCGCCAGCGTTCGTTCTGAGCCACAATCAAACTCTCCAAGTATATTTTTAAATTTAACTTAAAGTTTATTTAATAAAGCTCTAAATATTTTCCGAAGAAAATTATTTGAATTAATCACAATCTCTTGCGAGACCGTCTATCAAAACCCGAAGGTTTGTGATCTTACGATAGACTTGGCATTTAGCTTGATACTTTCTCATCTCATCTTGAAACCCGAAGGTCTCAAAACTTTTATAAAATATTCGAATTTCAAAGAGCAGACTTCTCTGTCTGAGTATAAACTCAGGCTTTAAACTACTTGATTCGTCGTGAAGTGTTTTGGGATAATAAGGATCCACTGCAACTTCGTCAAGGGAATAAAGTTTGGTATTTAAGAAATATTTTTCTTAAATACCAAGACTAAACAACGTCTTTTTAAGTCTTTAAGTGGAACCCTGATTTATCAAGTGCTTGAACAATCTTGTGCTCCAAGTCTTTTATGGTTTCAGCGGACAAAGTTTTCTCAGAATCTTCGAAAACTGTACGAATCGAGACGGCTTTTTGCGTCTCATTCATAAAAAAAACATCAACTATCGATTTAGATTTGATCTCTTTTTGTTTTAAAGAGCTTAAAGCATTAATCGCACCAGCTGCAGGTGCATCTTTATCCATTACAACTGTAAAATCGCATGATGAAGACGGAAATTTCGAGATTGGAGAATACTTTGTTTTGTCTTTTACTTCTCTCGCCTCGATGTCGGTTATATCAATTACGGCCAATGCTAGAAAACCTTTCACTTTAAAGTTCTTAAGAACAAGTGGGTGAACAGTTGTGAGCGCTCCACAGTACTTACCCATCACCTGAATATTTAAATACTCATTCGGGTGAACGCCGGCCCACTGAGAAGGAACAACTGTATTGGGAAACTTATCATTTTTAGGCCCAAGGTTTATTCCAACATTAAGAGCAGAGAAAAGTTTCTCGGTTGTATTCACAAGTTCCAAGAAACGAGTCTGATCCTTAGAGTATAGGCCAATCACCAATTGGCTTCTTTCTTTTTCATAATCAAGATAACTTCGTCCAAGTTCAAAGAAAGAGAAGGCATCATAATTTTTTTGATTGTTTGAAACCATCTCTAGTACGGAAGGAATAATAGAAGGTCTCATTCTATCTTGTTCAATAGAAAGTGAATTAACTAGAACAAGGTGTTCATTCATTACTGGCCACATGGCCTTAGTAAGTAAGTCAGCACCCGTTAATGGATAGGTCATAATCTGAAGGGATTTACCCTGAAGAACCATGAAATCCTGGATTTTGCGATGGAACTGTTTGACTGCTGAAAGCCGAACTGGTTTTACCGCAAGCATGGGAGAAACTGGTGTGATGTTATCATAACCAATCATTCTTCCGATTTCTTCAATGAGGTCAGCTTTGCAACTTATGTCTTTAGTTGTCCTGTAAGAAGGAACAGTTACTTCAAGAACTGAATCTTTATCGTTCACTTTGAAATCCAGACGCGTAAAAATATCGATTATTCGTTCTTTAGAAATATCCATCCCGAGGGAACTTATAATTTCTTTAAGCGAAATGGTTAAAGTAATGGGTTTTGAAAGTTTACTTTCATTGATAAATTTTCCAGGCATACCAAGGACAGTTGTTCCGGGGCAAAGCTCTGAAATAAGTTCAACTAGTCTTAAAAGTGTTCGGTAGCAAAGGTTGCTATCAAGAGTCTTCTCGTAGCGTTGAGATGAATCTGTTCGCAGGCCCAGACGTACAGAAGTTTTGCGTACTTCATGGGCCTCCCAATTTGCCACTTCTAAGAAGAGCTGGGTTGAATCAGGAGTAACTCCGGCCTCAAGACCTCCCATAAGTCCAGCAAGCACCAGGGGCTTTTGAGAATCAAAAATAACTGTATCTGAAGAAATAAGATCTCGAGTTTGTAAATCTAAAGTCTGAAATTTTAAATTTTGTTCAGCGTGACGGATACTTACTTTTCCGCCAGTAATTTTTGTGCGGTCAAAAATGTGAGTCGGAATACCAAGCTCAATCATGACATAATTACTAATATCAACAATGAGATTGATAGGACGAAGTCCAACGGATTCTAGGCGATTTTTTATAAGCAGAGGTGTCTCGCCCATTTTAGGAATATCAATCGAGAGACCATAATAGGCCAAACAAGATGAATCCTGAGCGACATCAATTGTAACAGGCGATAGCGCCTTATTAAAATTGGTCTCAATTTTCTTTTCCCAATCAGCGTTAAAACGGTTCTTAAGTTCTACTTTATGATTTGCTGCAAACTCGCGGGCAAGACCCAAGTAACCCCATAAATCTGGTCTATGAGTCAGGGATTTATTATCCACATCAAAGATCACATCTGATTCAAGTTTTAAATATTCAGGAAGAGATGTTCCGGGTTTGACTTCAGGACCAAGCTCCATCAGTCCGCCTTTACCTTCACCCAGGCCAAGTTCAGTTTCCGAACAGAGCATACCATCGGATAAAATGCCTCTAATCTTCTTAGGTTCAAGAGTCATTCCATTAGGAAGAGTAGTTCCAATCGCAGCGTAAGGAACTTTAAGTCCAACGCGCACATTGGGTGCACCACAAACAACTTCTTTTAAATTTCCATTTCCGTAATCAAAAGTAACAAGATTTAACTTGTCGGCTTCCGGGTGGGGCTTGAGAGATTTAATCTCAACACAGAGAATAGATTTGAGGCTATCTCCTTTTACGATAACGTCCTCGACTTCAGCAGTCGCAAGAGTAAAAAGTGAGCCTAGTTCCTTAGGCGGAAGATTAGGCAGATCAACGAAGTCTTTAATCCAGTTCAAAGAGATAAGCATATGTAGTCCTAAAAAGTTTTAAATTGAGAGTTGAAACGTAAATCACCAGAATGAAGATGACGGATATCATCGATACCGTATCTCATCATCACCAGACGATCCAGCCCAAGGCCAAAGGCAAATCCGTTGTATTTTTCGGGATCAATACCACCGGATTTAAGAACATTAGGATGAACCATTCCGCATGGAAGAAGCTCTACCCAGCCAACGTGCTTACAAACGGAACAGCCTTTGCCGCCGCAAATAAGACACTTAATATCAAGTTCAAAACCCGGTTCAACAAATGGGAAAAATCCCGGTCGAAGCCGAACTTCAACTTCACGTTTAAAAATTTCAGTCAAAAGAGTCTTCATGAAATAAATAAGGTTACCCACAGAAATATTTTCACCCACCATCATGCCTTCGAGTTGGTGAAAAACCATTTCATGTGAAGCATCTGTTCGTTCACAGCGAAAAACTTTGCCAGGACCTACAAAACGAAACGGAGGCTTGCGCTCTTTCATTCCTCGGACCTGAATGGTTGAAGTGTGAGTTCTAAGTAAGTGTTTTTTGTCCGCAAACCAGAAGGTATCCTGCATATCACGGGCAGGGTGAGTGGCCGGAATATTGAGTGCTTCAAAGTTATGAAACTCATCTTCAATGTGGGGTCCATCTAAAACTTCAAACCCCATCGAAATAAAAATATCTTCAATTTCTTGCTGGATAATCGTGACCGGATGAAGTCCAGCGGCTTGAAGACCTTTTTCAAGGACTGAATCAGTTAATGAAAAATCCACCTTGTTTTTGAGAAGGGATTGATTAATTTCAGCAGTTTCAAGCTCAACCATTTTTTCAGATACCAGCGCTTCGATGGTATTTTTTAATTCATTGGCCTTAGAACCTAACGTTCTTTTTTCTTCAGGGCTGGCGTCCTTGATGTTTTTCATCACGTCGGCCAGAGGCCCCTGTTTACCAATGTATTTGGCCTTCAGATTCAAAAGATCTGCGATCTTCTGGATTGAACTGAGTTCAGTTTTAAAATTATCGAGAAGACTCTCGAGTACTTGCATGGGATTCCTTTTAGTTATTCGCCAAAAGGGTATCAGGGGGTCTATCGATTGAAAAGATTGAGGTTTAAGTAGTTTCTACTTTGCTACGCATTAACAAAAAAGAACGACACCAAGAAAAAAAATCAACTTTGAGAGCATCCTTAAAGTCGGGATAGGTCCAAGGCAGGGTTTGAAAACGGCCATCTATACATTGATAAGTAAGGTCAGCAAATATGTTCTGACCTAGAAAAACTCGGTGCGCGTAATTCTTGGTCGTTGCAAGGATGAAATTCTCAGCGCTCACAAAACCGATATCGACGTTCACCATGCGTTTAGAATTCTGACTCCACTCCCTTTCCCAATCCAAACTTATGAGTTTTGTGGTGAGCAGAAAATCCCGAGGGAAAGCTGCCGTGGTCACAAAAAATATCCGCTTTAAAAGGTTCTCTTCGCCCATTTCTTTGGAGTAATAAGCGGCCAGAGGATTAAATTCGGGGGTAAAAGAAATCACTTTGCCGTAAAGGTTCTCTATTCTTTGAGTTAGAACTTCTTCTTTGAACAGATCCGATCTGTAAAGAATTCCAAAAAAAAGCAGACCTTGGGAAGGTACTTCAGGGTTCAGCATTATTTAATAAGTTTGCGTAAATTCTGGAAGTAATCACTTAGTTCTTCTTTTGAACAAAGCGCAGTACCACGTTTTTTCACAACGACACCAGCGGCGCAGTTTCCAACCCATGCGGCTTCTTCAAGGCTTGCACCGGCAAGTAGTGACGCAGCTATAGCGGCAATTGCGGTGTCACCTGCACCAGAAACATCGAACACTTCGTTGGCAGCGGTTGGTATAAGCTGAAGGTTACCGTTGCCTTTGGTATCAAGCATCGCCATACCATCTGCACCTAGTGTGATAATAACTTTTTCAAATTGAAGTTTATCCACCAAGATTTTGGCAATCGTTTCGAGGTTTCTCTCTTTAAAGTACCCCATAGCTTCAACAATAATGTGTGCCTCTAATCGGTTTGGTTTAAACAGAGTTGCACCTTTATACCAGGTCGGCGGCGATGATCTAGAAGGATCAACAGCAACCATTAATTTCTTTTCTTTATAAATTGAAATAATGCGCTGACAAAGTGTTTCGCTAAAAAGACCCTTACCATAATCTTCAATAATCACACCGGAGTGAGTTTCAGAGAACTGCTGAATTCTTCCTACTATGCGCTTTAAAGTCTCATCATCAATTTGATCTTTGGTTTCATAATCAACACGACATATTTGCTGAGTCGAAGTTGTGACCCTTTCTTTGTATGTGGTCATGCGGGACTTGTCGCGAACTAGTCCCCACGTATTCAATCCTCTTTCTTCCAGAAGATGTTCAACTAAATCGGCCCTTGAATCTTCGCCAATAACACCGCATAGAGTTGAAGTAACTTCAAGACTTTTTAAGTTATCACTTACGTTGGCCGCAAGACCAAGCTTGTTCCACTCTTTACTAACTTCTAAAACAGGAACGGGTGCTTCTGGGGAAATTCTTCTCACTTCTCCAAAAGTATATTTATCAACCCCAAGATCCCCGACTACAAGGATTGGATTAAGTTTTGAAAATGAACTGATAATTGTTTGAAATTTTTCTTGAGTAAGAATCATAAACTACCTTTTCGCTCGTTCCATAAATTAACTATAAAAGTCACCATATCGGTAACTGTTTTTCCAGTGGAATCAAGTTCAATTCCATCGTCTGCTTTTTTCAAGGGAGCAATTTCACGGGTCATATCGACGTGATCTCTTTCTTTGATATCATTTAAAATACTTTCGAAATCATGCTCTAATTGACCGCGCTCTTTTAATTCTTCAAAACGCCTTTGGGCCCGCTCTTGTGCTGAAGCCGTCAAAAATATTTTCACTACAGCATGAGGAAAAATAACTGTGCCAATATCGCGGCCATCTAATATGGCCGGACGATCCTGAACAATGCTTCTTTGCCACTCAGCAAGAAAATCACGAATCACTTTATGTTTTGAAATTTGAGAAGCGAGTTTAGAAACGTGGTGCTCACGGATAACATCCGTTAGATTTAGATTATCCAATTGCACAAGCACACCAGGTTGAGGGGCAAATTGAAACCGATGATCATGAAAGAAGTTTTGAATTATTTTTTCGTCATGAGAATCAAGCTTGGGTTTCGTGAAATCAATTCCAGTGTGCTGAAGGGCATAGGCAACGGCCCGAAACATGGCACCCGTATCGATATAAATTAAATTGAGTTGGTTTGCGACCAATTTGGCAACAGTTGACTTACCGCTCCCAGAAGGTCCATCTAACGCAATCACTTGATCTTTTTTCATAGGATCAAATGATAGAGATTCCAGAATACTTCGGCAATCAGAACTCGTTTAAAAACTAAAATTGGGATTTAATTTGAGACGGCTAAAAAGATCAGGATGACTGGTTTTAAGAAGTAAGGGGTTTATCATCGCAAAAAGCTCAGTTGAAGGCTCTGTTAAGTGTATCCCGCTCGACCAAGTGGGGTAAGATCCAGGGGCCATGGCCATTGCCTGATCTTCCATTATTAAAGAGAAGGCCAAGAGTTCTTTAAGGGTTAATCCTTTCACTTCATCTTTCAATCGTTCAAAAAGAGCCTTCTCACGTTCTGGGTCAAAATGAGAATACCTGCCAGACCCATTTTTCAATTCTTGGACTTTCAAACTGATTGCCCTCCTTTCTGATATCATCAAAAAGAACTCAGAATTCAGCTGTAATAAGGCCTCTCTATATTGCGTAAGATTAGATTCTCGGGATGAAGGTGACATTAGAAGTTTGGCTCAGTGTTTTGGTTATATGGTAATAATTTTTTAATACCTTATTAAGATAATGGTTATTTTCGCCAACGGGAAGATTATTCTTTAACTGACCCTTAGTCCAGTAAGGACCCATATTGTAAGCAACTGTGGCGTGATAATGGTTGTCATTGAAGGCCTGAAGTAAATTTTTTAAATAGAAAATACCGACTTCAAGATTTCTCAGCTTCCCAACAAGTTTTGAATAGCCCATATCATTAAAGGCCTGCCCGTACTGATAGCGCAAATATTCTTCGCCACGGTCAGATTCAATTTGAATATTGTTTGACCGCATATAAGAAAGTGTTTCCATGTATGTCGCTGGCATTAATTGCATCAATCCACGAGCACCTTTCTTCGAAGTTGATTCGTGTTGAAAATGACTTTCAGTCCACATTACCGAAAGAACCCAAAATGGATCAAGCTGATGTTTTTCGCATAAGATGAGCACAGGTCGAATAACCCGCTTAACTTTCTTTTGAATTCTTGGTGGAAACAACTGCACGATTTGAGATTCCGCTTCTTCGTAGGAGTTATTAGCAAAGAAACTTATATCGCCAATAAAAAAGCCCAGTGAGTCACTTTTAAAACGGTAGGTCTTTTGACGCTTGAATCCAAAATTAAATGATTGGGGATACAGGGCATGCAAAGCAAATGAACCCAAAAGCACGAGAGAAAACAGAGGAATTTTGTAAGTGGAGAAGAAAGAGCTGAAGAAATATTTCTTCGACTTATCCTCCGCCGAGATATGAAGTGCTTTTAAGGCACTAGTCTCACCGGTCGTTTGTTCCATACCCCTCACTTATATCTTGGTCAGTTTACTAAAGCAAATTTCCTTGACCAAGCTAAGTTAAACCATTGAAGATCAATACCTTAATAACGTACCACGTTCTGGCCGCTGACCAAATTTCGAGGTTTTATGTCTGAAAACAAATTACACTTAGAGAAATCACTTTATCTTAAGCAACATGCTGAAAATCCAATACATTGGTGGGCCTATGGTGAACAACCCCTTAATAAAGCGAAAGAACTAAACAAGCTCGTATTATTGTCAATTGGCTACTCTGCTTGCCACTGGTGCCACGTAATGGCCCATGAGTCTTTTGAAGATGAAACCACCGCAAATTTTTTAAATGAACATTTTATTTCAATCAAAGTAGATCGTGAAGAATATCCGGACTTGGACAACTACTATCAAAATGTTTGTTCACTCATGACTGGCAGAGGTGGATGGCCTCTCACTATTTTCCTCACTCCAGAAGGAAAGCCATTTATCGCCGGTACCTATTTTCCTAAAGTGGCCAAAGAGGGAATCCCAAGTTTTATGGAGATGTTAAAGCACATTCATCAACTCCATACCTCAAAGGACAAAACAATATATGAGAATGCTCAAAAAATTGTGGAGGAACTAAAAAAACCTCACGCTGTTGAAAAGAAAATCGAATTCAAGGGACACTTCCCTGCACCATCGGCAATTATGAACGCACTTTCAAATTACGCCGACACTACAAACGGTGGATACGGCAAAGCGCCTAAGTTTCCCCATTTTCCTTTTTATGAATGGTCTTGCGAACAAATCCTTGAAGGGATGATTCCTAAAGAACAAGGGCAACACGTTGTTGAATCGATAGAAAAAATGCTCTTGGGTGGTTTATATGATCACGCAAAGGGTGGAATTCATCGTTATTCAGTTGATGATAAATTTATTGTGCCACATTTTGAGAAGATGCTCTACGACCAGGCAGGTCTTCTAAAAGTTCTATCGAAACTTTCACAATTTTATCCAGCGCCAACAGTATTTGATAGCATCCTCCAAACGTTGGACTATCTCCAAACCGAAATGCTCTCAGATGATGGATTTTTCTTTAGTGCTCAGGATGCAGATTCTGAAGGTCAGGAAGGTTTATACTTCACGTTTACGAAAGAAGAGTTCGAAGAAAGTTTTCAAGATGCACCAGATGAGCAGAAAGCAAAAATTGATATCTACTTAAAATATTTCAATATCACAATAGAAGGAAATTTTGACCATCACCTCAATGTTCTTTCCTTAAATCCTGAATTTAAAGCTGAGTTCTATACACAAGAGGGATGGCAAGAAATACGAGAGATAAGAAGACGTCTTCTAGAGCAACGTAAAATGCGAGTCCCACCAGCGACTGACAGAAAAGGGATTGCAGGTTGGAACTATATGCTGCTTTCAGCATTAGCTGACGTGGTTCAATATTGTCCGGTTGATATTATTCAGAATCAGGCACTATCACTCATTCAGCAAACTGTTGAAGGATGTCTCAAGCAGTTCATTACTGTTGATAAAAAAACAGGCAAGCATGTTATTCGCCACGTAAATACTCTCGATTCTCAAGCACTTTATCTTGAAGATTACGTAAATTTCTCTGACGCTCAACTCAGACTTTATGAAATCTCAGGAAATGAAACATTTAGAAAAAACGCGCTTGAGACAATGGATTTTATCATTGGAAACTTCTTAAAAGATGGCCAGCTCCATCTTACATCAGTTGATTCCTCCACGTTTGGTTTTGATAATTTAGTTGCTCCCACTTTTGATCAGTCTTACCGCTCTTCGGTGATGACGTTTGTTCATCTTTTAAACAGAATGAGTGTATTGGATGCAAAATTTAATCCGGAATCAATCTTTGGGGAGCGCTATGCAGACTTCGCGCAATTTGCACTAACCAATCCGCTTGGACATGGTGAGGGACTAAGAGCTCTCACTTATCCACAAGATATTTTCCGAAAAGTAGAAGTGCCTTTGGCATGGCTTGATAAACCTGATTTCCTGGAGATGAGAAATCATTTTTTCTCTCGGTTTGTACTTTGTTATCAAAAAGATGATTCTGAAAGCTATCAAATCTGTACTCGAAGTGCCTGTGAGGTTCAGGACAAAGGTTTAGATAAATTTCGTGAACTATTTAAGATGCAAGAGAAGCAATGAGTAAAAAAATAAAAATTCTGGACCTGACTCACAGATTGCCAGGTCCTCTTGCAGGAATGGTTTTAAGCGACCTTGGATACGATGTTATTAAAATCGAAGATGAAAAACACAAAGACCCGTTTTTAGCGGGATCTTTCTCTGATTTTGACGATAGTTTTGAAGACTGGTACCGAGTCCTTAATCAAAATAAAAAGATCGTCCGACTTGATTTTAAATCTCCGAATATAAAATCGATCCTTGGCGAGTATCTTAAGGACGCTGATGGTGTGCTCTTATCATTATCGCCAAAGCTTAAAGAAACTTTGGGCCTAGATGATCAAAGTTTATCCTCGCTCAACCGACCAATCGCAGTTGTCGAACTCGAGGCTTCAAAGTCACATAAAAAGGCGATGCACGACCTAAACGCATTGGCCTTGAGTGGGTTTCTTTCTCTGCACGTGGCCCACGTGGATGATCAAATTGTGGATCCTCCATTTTTTCCGATTGCTGGAATTGCTTTTGGCCAACAAGTTGCGACACAACTTCTGGCGAATCTTTTATCTGCACGCGAAAAAAACCATGTTGTTAAATCAGTCAGTTATCTCTACGAAACAGCGGAAGCCATTTTAAATCCTTTTTGGTCCAAAGAACTTCAGTCACAAAAACGGACAAAATTTCTGCATAACGGCGCGTACCCATGCTATTCACTTTACCGTTTAAAAGATGGAAATTACGTGGCCCTGGCCGCTGTTGAAGACAAATTTTGGACGAACCTCATCACACTTTTTAATATTCCTCTACCACTTGAAAATAGATTTGATAAAGATTCGTCGGCCTTTCAAAAAGTTGCTGATACGTTTGCCAAAATGGATACAAGCACGATAGAGAATATGACTCACGACAAAGAACTTTGTTTATCAATAGTTAAAAAAATTAGCTGACGCTATAAAAATAGGAGATCACATGAAAAGAGTTATTGGGTTTCACTACACGCTGACAGATAAGGCAGGAACAGTTTTGGATTCATCAATTGGTGATGAAGCTCTCTATTTCCTTGAAGGTGCTCAGCAAATTATTCCAGGTCTTGAGAGCGTTGTTGCACTCATGAACGTTGGTGATAAGAGAAAAATTGAAGTTAAAGCGGCTGAAGCTTACGGCGACGTTAATCCTGAGTTATTAGTTAAAGTTAAAAAGACTCAATTTCCACCAGATGCTCAACTAACAGTTGGTGATCAATTCCAAGTAAATAATGATCAGCACTCTCCAGTGTTTACAATCATGTCTATCGAGACTGATGAAATAACTGTTGATGGAAACCATCCTATGGCCGGCAAAGATTTATTCTTTGATGTCGAAATCATTGCTTCACGTGCAGCAACAGCAGAAGAAATGACTCATGGCCACGCTCACGGAGCACATGGACAAGGTCACCACTAAGCAAAATTAAAAGAATAATTTTAAAAGGCCCGGAAACGGGCCTTTTTTTTATTTAAGCAGCTCTTTTGATATTTAAATCGACTACAAGATCTATAGCGAACGCGAGACGAATGAGTCTTTCTAGAGATACGCTTTGAAGACTCCCATTTATGATTCCTGAAACTACTGTACGGGTAAGCCCAGACGATTGCGCTAATTGAACATTTGATACATCCCGCTTTAATGTCTCTTGGATAATTCTCTGTTTCAGTTTTGTTTTCATTACCGAGATCCCAACTCGCTCAGGAGAAATTCCAAGGTCTCTACCAAGATCATCGATATTTTTGTATCTTTTTGTTTTCATTTTATCCTTTTTATCCTTTGCAATGCGACCTCAATGTTTTTGTGAGGTGTTTTACTCGTTTTCTTTTTAAACCCATGAACCAAATAGATCGCATCATTTTTCTTAATCAAATAAATAACCCTGTAGATACCAGATATTTCTCTGAAGCGAAGTTCATATATACCCTCGCCCATTCCGACCATCCTTCTGGAAAGAGGCATGGACAAGCTGACTCCTTCCTGCAGATCCCTCAGGGCATCTAAAAGATCCTCTTTGATTTTCACAGGGAATTCATCTAGCTCTCTTCTGCATTGAGATAGCACAACCACTTCCACATCAAGCTCCCTTATTGTCACATTTTTACGACAAGTATTCAATATAGGGATAATTACCAGACAACTTATGAGTGGATCACGATAAAATGCTCAATGTTTCGAGAAGTTGCAGGATTGAAAAAAATTATTTGAGACTTAGAATACCAGCGCTTTCGTTTACAAGGCCGTATTGTTCATCCTTAACCAATAAGAACCCATCCAAATCCACATACTCTACCATGCCACCAAACAGCATCCCGTAAGAAATACCAACAGTTGTTTCAATCATACAACCCATCATAACTTCCATCTGATGCCGTTTAGCATCTAGGATAAAATCCCTGGCCCTAATCAAGGAGCCAGTTTTCATGAGCTTAATATTGACGGCGTGGAACTGTGAAGCAAGGTCATCAAAATTACCCACATCCTCAATTGATTCGTCCGCAAGAATTTTATAAGGCGAATTCTTTTTCAATTCTTTGTATTCGGCTTGCATAGATGAAGGGAAAGGCTGCTCGATCAGTTCAATGTTCATACCTTTAAGTGTTTCTTGAAAACGAAAAAAAGATTCCAGATCCTTCCAGCCCTCATTCGCATCGACTCTAAGTTTTGCGCTGGTATGCTTTTTAATTTCTGAAAGCATATCAACAGCAGTTTCTGCGTTAACTTTAATTTTCAAAGACGTGAATCTCTTAATGGGTGCCAGATAATCAGCAATTTCATTCACGGGAATAATCGGCATTGAAAATGAGGTCGCAACACTCACCATTCGGGGAAGTTTAAGAAACTCACCCAGACTCTCCCCTTCATGTTGAGCAAAAGAGGCCAAAAAAGCTGATTCAAGTCCAAAGCGCAGCGAATGAAACATGGATGCTTTATCCAGATTCAGCGTCAGCTCTTTTTCATTTTTAATTTTTTCAATATCAGTATTTTTCAGCCACTGATCGAACTGCTGCTGAATTTTCTCAGGTGTTTCACCGTAACGAATATTTGGAGCGATCTCGGAAAGAAAGGTTCCGTCCGTATTCTCCAGATGGACAATATAATTTTCTTTAAATGTGGTTTGATTTCGAGACAGCTTCCATACAACCTTAAGATCCAGATGAATCTTTTCAAGCCATAATTTCACAGTTCCCCAACTTCATAAAAGAGCTCCGAGCGCTCGAAATCACCAGGAGAATTCCCCCACCC
>JBILYY010000175.1:0-6291 GCA_044377495.1 Bacteriovoracaceae bacterium
TGATCAAGGCTTCAACTGACCCCATCGCTGAGACACTGCCTTCAATAGCGAGGCTTAAAACACTATTTGATTCATTGAAAGCTGCATCCTTAAGATTCGTAGGAAATACAGGAGTGACCATATTCGCATCAAGAATCTCAATCACAATGTTACCTTGTATATTAATCTCTTTCTCTGTTTCCTGGGCCGTCACTTCTTTTTTCTTCAAGAACACGAGAACCTTAGGCTCTTTAAGCAGTTTAAGTGTTGTTGCAAATGTTTCGAATTTTGCATCTGGAGCAGCAATGGACATCTGAATTGGGAATTCTTCCACTAAACCATTTGTCTGGAAATGGATCTGAACTTCTCCCGTTAGTTTTTTGGCCGTTGTCACATCTCTATACTCAGTACGCATACAGGCATATCCTTCCTGACGGTAGCGAGTTTCGTTTCCACAAACTTCTTCAGAGTATGGAATATCACGACAGTCATTTCGACCCGGCACATTTTCACAACGACGGCGAGGAACATCATCACAATCCTGATCAGTGTAACTTACGTCACGACAAATTCTATCTCCACCAACAGTTCTGCACGACTCTCCCCCACCGACTGTTTGACAAGATTGACCACCACCAACTGTCTGACAAGTTTCCTGACCTTGAGAATTGGTTCTGCAAACTTCACGTGTAGGTCTTTCCGTACAGACTTCACGGCTTGGTCTCTCATGACATTCTTGGTGACTTGGACCTGTATGACACTCTTCACGCGTGCGAGTCACATTCCTACAAACGCGTTCATTTTCAGACCAGCAATTTTGTGAAGAAGGAATCCAACTGCATTCCTGACGGTAGCGAGTGACATCCTGACATTCATAACTCTGGTAAGGAACGTCGCGAGTACAAGTTGACGGTACTTCGTAGGGTACGGGTCGAATAATATTAATATTTTTATCAATCTTGATAACTTCAGAGTTTTGACCACCAAAGTTAATTACAGATTCGATTTGAGCAAATGAAGATAAGCTCACAAGCAGAAGAAAGAGAGCACTAAATAAACGCATGGATACTCCTATATTAAACATTGTCGCTCGAAAGCGAATATACTTTTTTGGCACTCTTCCTGAGTTGATTAGGTGACTACTGCAAAAAATTCGCCACCATCTATTTGAAATATTTTAAACACTTGATGCGTTCCCCCAATGTCACCAGTGCCAAATTGCAAGTAACGCGCAGCACGTTACAAACCACGTAATCAAGTTACAATTTAAGGACAAATATTATTTTGGAGTCTTGATGAAATTTTTCTTTTTGTTTTTACCATTCATTTCTTTTCAGGCGTTCGCTTGCCCACAGCTTGCCGGGGTTTATAAAGTTTGTCGTTCATCAACTGATCAAAACAAAACGGCAGAAGTTATTGTTGAACAAAAAATTGTTAACAAATATTGCCAATACACAATCACAACTCGTGATTCTGAAACTGAAAATGCAAGGGTTGAAAAATATACTGCAGATGGAAAAATGAAAATTGTTTCTGACACAGATTCAGATACAGGCATAACAATCAGAACGGAAACTCTCGCAACTCACCAGAACGATATTTTAACGATTAAAATGAATGCTACTCTTGATTCCGAAGCTTTTGCCGATGTGACAATTAAAGCATCGAAAGTGGGCAGTCAATTTACACAAATATTTAGTGGAATAAGTATGGGTGAGCCAGTAAGTGATACAATCATCTGCCAATAAAAAGACTGCTTAAGCTAGTTGCAAACAACTTCTGCAACAACAGAATTAGCCGAATCAATTAATTGCCCTTTCAGCACTGCTTCATCTGTACATGACTTCAAAATAATTTGCAGACGTTTTCCAAGTCCGTCAAAACGGTCCTGTCTTCCAAAAACTCCACATTTTATACGTGTATGCTCTAATGGGATCACTTCATTTTCATTAATAACTAAAGCTTCGTCAGATATTTGAAGAGTCTCAACTCCTTCAATCCGAGTTTCATTATCTTTAAAGGCACAATTTAATGGTGCAGCGAAGGCCTTGTCTTGAAGAGCAGTTATAATCACAAGTAAAAGAAAGGCGACCATAAACTTTTGCATTCCATTCTCCATCTAGTTTCGGGAATATCTAATTATTAACACGGCCTGAATGCCTGCGGAAGAAGTGCATTTTGGCACTATGGCGTTTTTTTTCGGCCTTTTTATGCATATTTTTTACAGGAATTGGCCGTCTCTTAAGGAATTTGAAGTCCTGATTGACTACGGAAGCCAGAATAATCTACCCTTGGTCCAATGATCATCTACGACCAGACCAGCATCGCCTTTATCCAAAGGACAGAAGAACTTCTTAAAGAAATTCTGCTAACCCTTGGTTTTGAAGTAAAAACCAAACGTTTTGTTTTCAAAAAATACCTATATCCCATAAATATTGTTGTCTACGAAGGCGGTAGTGATTTGGGGCATTTCAATCCCACTTACTTTCAGATTGCACTAAATCGTAAACTTATTTATTTGGCCAAAGATGCTGTCCTCCGCGATATTCTCAAGCATGAGCTGGCCCATTATCTTGCTTTCCTGGAATACGGCCCTATCCAGGCCCACGGAGAGGAATTTAAGCAAACCTGCCGCCAATATGGTTTTCCTGTTGAAATTTCTGCGGCCACGATGAACTTAGACAGCGCCAACCTATCCAAGGAAGGCGACATAAATTCTGAACGGATTCTGGAGAAGGTAAAAAAACTTCTGCAACTTGCTCAAAGCTCAAATACCCACGAAGCTGAACTGGCAACAGTTAAGGCCAATGCGCTTTTACTTCGGCACAATTTGGATCACGTTAATCTTAAAAATAATGATGAGCCAATATATTTGGATCGAGTACTGGTTCAAAAAAGAAAAGATGCCAAAATTACGGCCGTCTACGACATGCTAAAACATTTTATCGTAAAGCCAGTTATTAGCTACGGTAAAAACTCCTGCTGTCTTGAAGTTTCAGGCCCCCTTACTAACGTTAAACTGGCAGTATACGTTGCCAATTTTCTGGATCAAGAATTTGAGCACCTTTGGAATAAAGCAAAAGCTGAACATCAACTTCAAGGTCTTCGAGCTAAAAATTCATTTTTCTTGGGTATCGCAAAGGGCTTTGACGAAAAGATGAAAGAAACCAAAGCAAGTTTTTCGACTGCAGATCAAAAATCACTCATGTTGGTAGAGAAAGATCTGACCAGCAGAACGAAAATGATTTATCGCAGCCTTTCCTCTACGCGAACTGGCAATAATATTGATTCACGCGCTGGAGATCTCGGAATTAAAAGCGGAAAGAATCTAACGATTAGACAGGGTGTTGAAAGCTCTTTTAAAAAACTGTACCTAGGCTTTTCAAAGTCATAGAATGGCTTCATGGATCAAGTAAATTTAGAACAATTTGTGACGCTCTTTCGTTCCATCAATAAGTACGACATTGATAATGTTATGACTTTCGAAATTCATACTCCTGGTTCTATTACTTATAAAATGACTATCGCAGATAAGCACCTGAGCTCACCTAATACGGCCCACGGTGCGGTACTGGCGGGTTTTATGGATTGCGTTTTAGGTCTTTCGGCCCTCTCCCAGGCAGTAATCCAAGGGAACTTAACTTCGACAGTTGAATTTAAAATAAATTACGTTCGTCCAGTTATGTTAAATGAAGAAATCATAGGGACTGGAAAAGTTGTCCATAAAGGCAAAAGTCTCATCATCAGTTCAGGTGAAGTCAGAAACTTAAAGGGCGAGTTAATTGCACTTGGGCAAGGTACATTTAATACCTACCCCTTCAATAAAAAGGATTTTCTCCATGAATTTTCAACCCCACGTTAGAAAGTTTCTGGTAGTAGGATGCGCTTTCCTGGCACTCGCCGTTTTGATCGGCGCATTTGGGGCCCATGGCCTTAAAAATATTGTGACTCCAGAGAAACTCGTAACCTTTGAAACAGGTGTTCGTTATCACTTCTTCCACGGCTTCGGACTTGTGATAGTTGCGATGATCCAGCAGCTCTTCCCCGAAATCAAGCTACAGGCCGCCTTCTATGCTTTTTTAGTAGGAATTTTTCTATTCAGTTTTAACTGCTACTTTTACGTCCTAAGCGATCTCAAAATCTTTGCCATGATTGTACCAGTGGGTGGACTACTGTTTGTCGTGGGTTGGTTGATCATTGCCTGGAAGGCACTAAAACTTCGGTAGACCAAATCCGCAATTGTTTTGCAAATAAACTTCAAAATCTTCATCAGTCGCAAATTTAAATTCTATCGGCGCAACGTCCATGGAATCCCAAAAATCAATTTTAGGACGACGACACTTCTGACCGGTAGTTCCGTTGATTATAAGTACTTCAGCTGATCCGGAATTCCCGTGATCCATATCTATCTTTAGTTTTTCAAACTCACCTAATTGTGGTGATTGTCCACGAGCGTTCACTCTGAGAACGACCCCACGACCAGTATATTTGAAATCAGGATACTGACGTTTCATTCGGTCTGAGCTTGTATCAACCGGGCCTTCCTGGAAGACTCCGCCGATAATTTCTTTTGAATCTTTATTAAATATCATCTTCTCACCGCTTGGAAGAGTTACTTCCATGGTGTCGCTCAGTTGCTCCAAAATCGGAAGCTGGTTTCGAGGAAAAACCATAAAGATAGAATGCATGGTATGTGAGATGGTGTCATTTGGAGCATCATCAATCTGCATAGCGATGTTCTGTCTGGCATGCTCAGGATACTCAAAATTATAAGTACGGGATGAGTTGAAATTTTTAACAATTTTATTTGTGCCTACATTAACAAAACTAAATTCTTCAGTTCCTGAAGCGGGGAAACGACTTCCTCTGCCAACCATCACTTCACCATTTGCTTTGGCCTCGATGAATTCATGATGATATGGTAAGAGGCCATCTTTCAGTGGTGCAGTCGAAGATTTCAATACCGCCATCTTACTTTTAATTTTATTTTTCCAGTCTACTTGCATTCGAATATCTGGACTCATCACTCTGGGTAATAAACTTGTCTTATAAATTCCCTTTTTAAGAGAAAAAGGTTTCGCTTCAACATCTTCTGAACAAGATAAAGTTAAGTCTGAAGGGTCAACATTGGTTAATATTGCCCCGTCTTTATCAAATAATTTTGCGACGACATAAGTTGAATCCATACCACTTGCAAAAACTGTTGAATCCTGAAAACTCAATTCAATCTTCGCAACACGAACATTTTCATCGGTAAGACTGGCCAGATAGGCCTTAGAAGAATTGAATGAGTACTTCAAAGGTGATGTTGAAGAGCAGCTCACAATTAATAAAAAGATGAGATAGCGCATGTCTGGCGTATCGGTAAGAATCTCTTAATACTTGAGCTAATTTGTTAGACTAATCTCTCACTAGGGCCATAGGCCCATTTGTGTTGCTGACCTATTACTCTGAAAGGTAAGCCAAAGGATTCATTGAGTTGAATCACCTGCTGAAAGCGATTCATCGGGAAAGGTTCGCCCGGCTCATAACAAGGAGTCAGGCACCACGGAACGTTGGAATGAAGTTGGTTTTTTACAAAATGAAAAGCATCATAGGTTGCTTCAAAATCTTTTTTATCCGATACCACGGCTTTAATCTGCGCCTTATTACCGTAAGCTTCTAGAAATTTAGACAGCAACTCTTTTGAAGTTTTGACTTGAGTTGATGGCGTTTTATAATCATAAGAAATGAAATCTACCATATCAAAAACTTCTTTAACGATTCTCGTACCCGCCGCTTCGATATTTACGTAATAGTTTCTATCTTTAAGTTCTTTAATCAGCTCAATCAAGGCAGGGATATGTGATGGATGAAGTGGATCACCACCAGTAATAGAAACTCGCTTAATAAGATTTTGCGAAAGTACTTCTATTTTTTCCATGACTTCATCTAAAGACTTCGTGAAAATCGGATCAAAGTCCCAAGTCTCTTTGGTATCACAATTCACGCAACCAATATGGCAGCCTTGAAAGCGCACGAAAATTTGTGGAATTCCGATATGGATTCCCTCACCTTCTGTGGCCCGATAAATTGAATTAATTAATAGAGTTGTCATTATGGCCGGATACTAACATAGCTGAAAGTGCGTGAAAACCATGAGATATATGAGAATGGATCAGGAGTAAATTTTACAGATCAAAAACTAATCCATAGAATAGTTCTGTAGCTAAATTACATTAGTTCTGAAAGGTTTTCTTATGAGATTTCAATGCCTTACGCTCTCAATGACCATGACCGTACTTCTGGTCAGTTGTAATGAAGATATGGCCT
>JBILYY010000064.1:0-17713 GCA_044377495.1 Bacteriovoracaceae bacterium
ATCCCTAGAGGATCAAAATCTTAACCAGATTCTACCTTGGTCAATACATCTCGGTGGTAAAAAAGAATTAAAAATTCATTATCCTTATAATCAAGACCCATACGTGGAGGCACCTATTCAAGACTTTTATGGCCAAAAGGAGACGCCAAGAATAGGACTGAATAAAATCCCAGTCACGGTTAAGCTGATTGGACCTCACCGACAACCCTTACAGGTAACAAAGGATCTCGCTGGATTCTGGAAAAAAACCTATCAAGAAATGCTTAAAGAATTTAAAAGGGAGTATCCTCGGCATCACTGGCCTGATGACCCTACTACTGCTAAACCACTTCTTCTAAAGAGGTACCTAGATACTTGAATCTTGGAATGATTTGTCCGTTAATCTCGACATCTTCACAAAACATGGCAAGAGGCCTTACCCAAAGTAATCCTTCGGGGTTAGTATATAAACATTCATAAGACACCAACCACTCAAGAGTTTCAGAGTGTCTGACAAGACTTACAACTCGGTAGTTGTTTCCTTTATAATGCCTATAATAACATCCTACTTTAACTTCATTTACCATGTAATGTTCCTTAAAAACAATGAAGGAAATATCCCGATTAAAAACATCACAAACAAGATGAGAACGTAGGGTATCATTTGGCCTAAAGACATATCAAGATTTTTAATCTTTTGTGGGTAGGCGGTTTGGCCCAAAAATAATTTTGAAAAGATAAGAAAAAACAATATACCATTAAGACAAGTTGCCAATATGTGACCTAACCCAAGAAATGGTTGTTGATCGAGTAAACCATTAATAACTAAATCTTCAACCACAAAGGCAGCACCAAGAGGTGTTCCGATCATGCTGAATCCGAAGAGACAAAATAGCGTCGCAAGTTTCGGATAAAATTGCGCTAGGCCGTAGAACTGGTTAAGACGCTTAATACTTGTATGTCGCTGAATATAACTCATGAGCGACCATAATGCCGTACCGGATAGAGAAATAACCAATATCTGTAGATAAGAACCATGAGCAGCTGCTCTGTCTGCCAAAAGACCTGATAAAATTAGTGACGATTGAGCGACATAAAAATAAGTCGTAATCTTGGCAACGTTTGTTTCAAAAATTCCGCGCACACTCCAATAGATTGAAGAAAAAATAGAAAGACTAAGCAAAACGATTTTAAAAAGGTCAGGATCTTGATCAATCGTGGGCATTATCAATTTTACAAAAAGCAATACCCCAGCACGGGCAAGAAAGATGGTAGAGATTTTGTACCAGTTAATATTTCCTACCAAATCATGGATCCATGAATGAAATGGAAATATTCCATGGGATTCGAAAATTATAATAAAGGAAAGAATCAGTACCGGCCAAGTGAAGAAGCTCGCTGGAATCTGAGAAAAACTTAGCGAAGCATACCCACTCCGGGATGCCAAGACAGTGAGTACGATGAGGCAAGCAAATGTAATAAAGTGTTGAACTAAGTATGTACCGCCACCAGATGTGCTTTGATTTCTAATTCCACGAATGAAACGGAATGCAGGTAACGACCTTTGGAAGGTCCAGAAGAGGAAAAAAGTAATCAGGTTATTTGAGAGAATTATCCCAAGGCCACCCAGGATGTAAAAAATAAATGATTTGGTGATTTCATTTTCCTTACGAACGGGAAAAATGCCAATGAAAAGCGAAAGACAAAATATAGAACCTAAAAATGTACTAAACTTATTAAAGCTAAACTCAATAAGAGATCCGGACATAATCAAATGAGAGAATTCATGGTTAAAGAAGAACAACGTAAGGAAGCTAACACCCAACAAGCCTAATAAAACTAAAAAAATATCCTGCCATTTAGTATTAACCGTATAGTCAGGAATGTTTTGAGAATGTGTCATGTATTACCGCTTCTTAAATAAAAATTTTACTAGACCATTATTAAGATCCAACCATCTTTTTTCAAAATCAAAATAGGCCCTAAGAGGCCATGTTAAAATAGCCATTGTCTTCTGTGTAAAATAATCAAGGTGGAAACCGTGAAGTGCATGAATAAATATTTTTTTTCTTATTTTTCCTGAAAAATATTTTTCAAATGAAATATTACGATGAATTATTTCGTGTTGTTGAACAACTGGATTTTCTACAAAATCTTGAATGAGAGAAGCGGAGCGAAGAAACTGCCATGTTCTTAAACTTGCATGAGTCAGAACATGAAAAAGTGCAAACTGGGTAAACCCTAATGATATTTCAACCCAAATTATTCCAACCTGTGAAATCGTTGCATAAGCTAACATGGTTTTAGCATCCGAGCGTGTTCTACCCACGGCGGTGGCATAGATCGCTGAGGTAAAACCGATGATGCCAATAATCCAGAGGAGTACGGGAAAATGAGTAAAGTAGTCATAAAATCTTAGGAGCAAAAAAGGCCCAAGATGGATGGATAGTGCTCCATAAAAAATTGCACTTGATGGCGTTGGCCCCTCCATCGCGGCAGGTAGCCATGAACTAAATGGAAGTTGTGCTGACTTTGCGAGAGCACCCCAAATGACAAAAAAACCAACAAAAGTGAGGGCCAGTGCACCACCATGGCCAGAATCATGAAGATGTGGAGAACTTAAGATTTCGGGTAATTCATAAAAATCCGTCGTGTGCATATAGTGATGCGCCCAAGCCCCTGCTGCTAAAATTCCCATATCACAAAGACGATAACTTACAACAGCTTTGAGTGAGTGACGTACAGGTTGCACCTGAATATAAAAGTAACCAATCAAGAGAACGGACGTAGTTCCCACAAGCTCCCAACCAACAAAGATCAAATCAAGCGAACGAGCAAAGCAAATGATCATCAAACCTAACATCAGAGTGGAAAGAAGAAAAATAAACCTAAAATAGCCTTCCTCTTTATGCAGATAGTTTCGTGAGAATCTAAAAATAATCCCGATAAGAAGAGACGTCAAAAGTGCGTAGGTAGATCCAAGAATATCGACAACGAACCTACTCTTAAATTGATATTCCCCGATTGTAATCCAGGCAGGATAATCAAAGAAAAGATGTTGAGAACCACTCAAAATAACAGCAATGACTAACGACAAGCTCAATGAACTCATGATGAGAGAAATCCATTTTACACTTTCTGATAAAAAATTTTCAGTAAGTTTAATCCGAAAGAAAAAAACAACCCCTAAAAAACATATCCAAACAAAAGGTAGGACAAGTAAATTAAGATATAAATATTCCATTAACCGATCTCCGAAAAATCATCTTCTGTTACGCTTTTCCTGACCCGCTCTTTAGATGTTTTAAAGTATTTAATTGCTAATTTCTCTACTTCAAACTTTTGAAATTCATGCTCTTTAAACAGATACCATGTGTTAGTCTCTGGATCAAAAACACATAGACGCATCCAGTGGTTATAAAGAATCTTTTTGAGACGCCCATGATTATCAAAAATTTTCTTAACTCGCTCAAGCGGAGCTTCAACAATTGTCATATTACGGATCGGTTCGTGAATTTCAACCATTTGCCTAGCAAGACCTATACGCAAATCACTTGAGGAACCGGTCATTACGCCCAATAGCGACGTCAAATTTAAGGGAAGTTTTGAACCACAGCCGTAGTGATCGTTATCCACACACGAGAAGTAATAATCCATGTTGATATTTACAGCTACAGGTATACCACCCAGAATAACTTGTTTAAGAATCTCACCTTCTGGATCAATCTTCCAATCATAGGTAAGTAGAAATGATCTTCGGTTTAAAAAAAGCCCCTTAGTCATATGTCTCAGTCCCACAATTGCAAGAGCATTGTTCGAGTGACCGTATTCTGGTCTTGGCTGTGCCAAATCTTCTGCGCGCTCACGTACATGTATGAGTGCCTTCTCTGGACTTTCTTTTGCTTCTGGTGAGCTAAAGCGTTGACACCTTTCAAAGGCATTAAGCATACAAGCTTTATTCAAATCAATTTTGATGCGATTAAAGTCTTCAAAATATTCACTTGGCATTAACTCTAAATCAAAGAAATGAATCTCATCGGTGCAAGTATCATGGAAGCCAGAAGCAAAATACGTTTCCTTGGGAATAAAAATCCCGACGTCTTTTAGGTGAGCACGCACTTCTGGATCATTGGCCATTTTGGCAAAAACTCGGGAGTTTGAAATGCCGGCATTTCCACCGCATGCACCACAGCCATAGGCCTGCTTAAAGGGATTGTTAGTACTTGAAGACCCGTGGCCCATGAGTAAAACCAATTTTGAAAATTCCGTTTTTAACCCGCACATATTTAGAATACTTTCCACAATCTTTGTCATCTCAAGCTTGGTGTATCCCTGTCCCTCTTGGATTTGATCAATGTCCATTTCGGTTGCTGGAACGGGACTAATTAATTGGCTCACTTTTAACTTGAAGCTTTTGTTTTGTTTAGGAAAGAAAACCTGTAAGAACATAGGTACTATGCTCAACAAACCAAGGATAATTGTTGAAAAGAAGCCTCTGAACAAAGTTCGTGACATGTAATAAAGACTTAAATCGGAACCACCAATGAAGCTATTAATCTTCAAAAAACGCTGAGCATTGACACTGTCTCTTGCAACTTCTCTTACAATTCTGTTTGCTTCAATGACTGGCGGACACTGAGCGATGAGCCGTTTATGTTTAATGCTACTAAACTTCATATCGAGTCCAAAAAAACCAACGACACCGAAAGTTTTAAGCGCTGGATTGACTTCTTCAACATGGCGACGAATTGACTCTTCTCTGTCATCAATACAAAATAAAATTTGAGCAACAGTATTTGAAACATCCAATTGCCCACGATCGTGGGAGACAATAGCACTTAAAGCTTCACGGTAAAAATGATTTTCAAAAGCTTCGTGCCACAATCTGACCACATGCTCTCTTTCAGCACTCTCAATGTTTTTTACAATTGTAACAATTTCCCCTGATTCCAGCTTATCCATCCAAGAGTGAGGCAGTTTAAAATCGTTCGTAATTTGATAGAGTGCAAGCGTCAGTTGAAAGCTTCTTAAAGTTGTTATCTCTTCACGGCCATAGATCATCGCTAAATCAGTTGAGTGATTTAAAGCATGATATTCATCAAGTGAGGATTCAATTAATAGTAAAGCAGCTATAAAATCGACCAGCTTAATGTTTGGTGCCTTAACTGTGGCCTGCCACGGTTCAACCTCAAGCTTATTAACCATCCCCGACCATCCCTTGAGGTCAAAGAGCAAATCGAGAATAAAATCCTCCCAAGCTTCTCTTGGTATATTCATTCTGGTTAATTCAGATTCTATAACTTGCTCAGTAGTGTGCCCTTTGAAGAAATCCAACTTCTTTCCAAGATTTTTTTGCCAATCAGTTCCAAATTTTCTAACTATTTCTAAGTCCTCGCAGAAGTAAGTCCAAAATCCTGACTTAAGGTACGGATTTGCCCAAAAACTCTGCCCTTGATCCAAAAAACTTGAAATCAAATTAATGATGTAGGGATGCGTGGTAGATGCCAATGATTCGTTATAATATTTCTCCCAATATTCTTTTGCTCGGTATTTCTTTTTGTCGAGACTAAGGTCTAAAGCTTGTCCTGACATTTTTTCGGCACATTGCGCCCATAATGCTCCATCTTTTATTTCAGGTTGAACATCATCATCGTTAAAGGCCAATTGAGAAAACATAAGGCGATGATAAAAGTCTTTTAAAGATAGACCTAGCTTTTGTGCAATGGCCGAGTCGTGATAATGAAGTGAGTACTGATCTATTCCATCAGTGATATCTTTTTCAGAAATTTTATTTTCGTGAAATTTTATTTTATATTGTTCTAAATCCCAGTAAGACTTGGCTCGATAGAGTTGTCCTGCAACAGAAAGTGCATCATGAAATTCTTTGTCTTCAAACATCATTAGAATGTTATTATGAACAAAGCCATGTAACGGATTTTGAATAGGAAGTTTATTGCGAATCCGATTTAAAATAGCAGAAAAACTTAGTGTGTTTTGTACATCTAACATAGTGACCTAGCTTGTTTTAATATTGATTTATTCTACTCCTCCAATCTTGTTTAACAAGTTTATCATTTGATATAAAACGGCTCTTCGTTTCATAGGGAAACATCGCGATTTCTGAATATCAAAAATGCACTTTAAAAATGGTCCCCATTTTCTTCCTTCTCCGACAAAGACAATCGGAAAAAAGTTTTTCAGACTCCCTTTGGCGATTAGCGAGCTAAGTGCTATTATATTCATGAAAGTTAAAAGGAACTGAAGCAATTATGGGCAAGTTAAGCAAGACCATCGTCTTTTTACACGGCGCGCTCGGGACATCACTCGACTTATCTATTCTCATGGGACTAATGGAAGATAAAGGTTACAAGGCGCTCACTTTTGATTTCTCAGGCCATGGACAGACTTCCAAATGGCCAGATGAATTCCGCATTGATTTATTTGCTCGAGAACTAGAAAATTTTACCAAAGATCATAAGCTTCAAGACATTATTATTTTTGGCTATTCAATGGGTGGATATGTTGGCCTTTATCATGCGGCCAATTTTCCCGATTCACCAATCAGACAAATTATTACCTATGGTACAAAATTTAATTGGTCAGAGAAGGCCGTCAATCGCGAACTCTTAATGCTTGATCCAGACTATTTGAAAGAGAAATTCCCAGCATTTGCTGATTCGCTTATGACAAAACATGGTGAAAGATGGAAGACACTCCTACGTTCAACGGCCCATATGATGCAAAATCTAGAAAAGCTCGATGGCCTTACCCGTGAAGATTTAAGTGAAGTAGACATACCTGTCACCTTCATCTTGGGAGATCAGGACAGAATAGTTGGTTCGGAAGAAACTCATCTCACGGCTTCATGGCTTCATCATGGTCAGGTGAAAACATTGACTCATTCTAAACATGAGTTGGAGCGATCAAATTTAAGAGAATTATCAGATATTATGGCCAACGCTATAGAGTAAAAAAAAGAGGACCCCAGATTGGGGCCCTCAGAATCAAAACTACTTAATCATTCCTTGTTCTTTCATAGCACGCATAACTGCCGGTCTTTCAGAAACTCTCTTCATATAAGAGCTCAAGTTAGACCAGTTGTTTAAATCCAATCCGACATACTTTGTCCAAGCAAGACATGTGAACATATAAGCATCCGCGATCGTGAATTCGTTACCCATGAGGTAATCATTTTGACCCAGTTTTTCAGCAATAAAGTTAAATTTATCAGTGAGTGCTTTTTTATACACATTCTTAACTTCATTTTGAGTTTCAACAGAAGCATATGATCTCTCAGCAGAAAAAAGAGGTGAGAAATTTTTATGAATATCTGTTGAAATAAAATTCATCCATTCAAGAGCACGGAAACGATCATTTGTACCAAACTTAGGAAGAAGTGTTCCTTCATTTTTCTGGTCGACTAAATATTGAGAAATAATTGCACCTTCAGTCAAAATTTCGCCGTTTTCCATTTTAAGTGCAGGCACAGACCCCTTCATATTAATCTTATAGAAATCACCTGACGCACAAGTTTTATCTTTCAAGTTTACTGCTTCAAGCTCATACACCATGTTAAGTTCGGCCATGACAATGTGAGGGGCAAGTGCACAAGTGCCAGTACTGTAGAAAAGTTTCATTGAGACTCCTTGGTAATTTATGAAACTGCATAATGACCCAGTCATGAAAATAAAGCTCGCAGCGTTGCATCTTTCCGGACCGTTTTAGTTTGGATGGGTACATATGGGAAGAAACGGATAGATAAGGTTAGTCTGGAACTTCTTTAATTTTTTAGTACACTCATAAAATGAAGGATTACACCTGGGTTGCAGAGCTAGCAACTGAATGCAAAAATTACGCTGACTCTCTGGGATTTTTCTTTTCTAAGGCCATCTCAAAGGTCGATTTACCAGATGTCACAAGCGGACAAATGAAGCGGTCTTGGGCAACTCTTGCACGAGACATGGTCCATTTTGGTTTTGATGAAGAAGAGCCACTTCCACCAGATATTGAAGCCACTATTCAAGCCATGCAGTTTTTAGGAATCAACAAACTTAAAAAAGATTTGGTTGATGAAGAAAAACTTGCGCGCGCCTTAGGCAACACACTTCAAAAAGTTCTTGAAACCGTTGGCGCACATCCAGATATGTTTGAAATGCTAGATCAAGCTGATTTGCTGGAAGACATGGTGGGTACAATTGCTAAAAGATATGTTCCCATCTTTAAACTTTTTCCGGCCTTTTCGAAAGAAGCCCTTTCCATTGTTCCCTACCTTAAAGAGCCACTTTTCACGGCCCTGTATGAGCTTCCAGAAAATGAACACAACAGACTGACTCAGCTCACTCATAAAATCATGCATCGTTTTTACGAGAACCAGGTTCGCCCAAATTTAGTTGAAACCTTAAAGCAAAATCTTAAGGGGCGCAGTCTGCTCCTTCCTCTCATTGATGAAGCAGTTAAGCATTTACCCGCAGATAAGTGCATGACAGCACTGATTAGTATTTTATGCACTCCTCGAGAGGAGCTTTCCCAGGGAAGAGTAATCTCGATTGTACTGCAGGAACTTGGAGGCCTTTACGTAAAGCTAGCTCAGGTCCTCTCAGAGCTTGCTCCCCCGGCCCTCGCCAAAGAATTGAGACACCAACAAGATAATTTGGGTGGAATTTTTGGTAGTCAAAAAAAATCATGGAAATATGTTCTGGAAATTCTTAATCGTCCATCCTGGGCCGAATATAAGAGTTATCTTAAAATACCTCTTCTCACGCAAAATGCCTTTGCAGGCGCCTCTGTCGGTGCCATTTATGAATTTAGATTAAATGATTTAGGCAAAAAAACTTTTCAAACCGAAGATTCAGTTTTATTGAAAGTCCAGCGGCCGGGACTCACAAAGTTATTCGTTGAACAGAAAGAGGCTTTACTTGCCATTCTTAATCATTTGGAAAAAAGTTTAACGAAAAGTGAATTAGCTGAAGAAGAACAACAAGAAGTTAGTGGACTTATTACTGCACTCAAAAGGACTATCGTTAATTACGCGACTCAAAGTATTGGTGAACTTGATTTTACTATCGAGAAAACCAACGCTGAAAATGTTCAGAACGCTCTGAAGGGACATTTTGACTTACAAGTGCCGCAGTATCACCACGTTGAATCTGATGCTGTTTTAATGGAAAAGATAACCGGCTCCAAAATAACTTCAGTCGTTCATTCGAGATATCTTGAAAGAATTGGTATCGCTGATGTAGTTGCAGAGGCGTATCTCTTTCTCATTTTTCAAAAAGGTATTATCTGGGCGGATCCTCATGCCGGTAATATTCTCTATGACCCTGATAAACTGCAAATTAAACTGATTGATCTTAATCCATGTTTCCAGTGGGAACAGGCCACTGTTAAGGCCTTTATAGCTTTCTTGTACCGCTTAATCCTAAGTGACCAAAAAGGAATCTTTGAAGGTCTTAAAAATTTGGTTGAGAATCCGGAATCTCTTAAAACAGAAAGAAGCCAGCAGCTAATTAAAGACTTCATTACCAATGGTAATCAAGGTGCTTTCATTCGCTACCTGACTGACTTCGTGAAGCTTCTTGGTGAAGCCAACATCGATCTAAAAATTGAAGTGCAGGCCGCTTTGCGTGGTCTATCACAAGTCTATCTCACCTCAAACGCCATTTCATCTCGAAATAATTTCGGACAACTTTTACAAAAACAATTCGGCTGGAAAACCCTGGTCAAACTAGTGCTGTCTATTGGCCCATTTAAAGTAATTCGCTCACTTCTTCCTATCGTCTTTAGTGTTGTTAAAAATTCTCCTGAACAAGAAGTAGGTCCAACACTGGATGAGAGAGACATTAATGCTATCGAAGAGGCCTTAAAAGTTCTAAAAAATGAAACTGTCTGTAACATTGAGTTCATCCGAAACTCTCCAGAAGAAAATACCCAGCTAACACTTGCGACTGACGGCTCAAGCCTGATTAAAAGTACGAACTTAAAACTTGAAATTCAGACTGAAACAAAGCCTGCCTCAGTGAAATATATTGTTGAAGCACCAAATAAAGAGTGGCTTAAAGAGCGTCAGGAATACGTGAAGCTTCAGGGTATCGGCTTTACCCTTTGCTTAGTCGAATGCCTTGAACAACTCCGAAGACATTCACTTGAAGACTACTGGTACGTGGTTGAAACCTGGAACATGCCCTCATCAAAAAGATCCCTCAAAGCGAGCCTCCTCATAGGAGAAGTAAAACTCGCTGCAAGAGTTCTCTTCTCAAGAAGATATGCCAATATTTGGACCTCTGAATTCATGACCGTTTCCCGCTGGAACCGCTTCCTTTGGAAATTTCTCATCAAATTCGAAGAACGATTCGAGCGCCGTGAACAAGGTTATTTCAACATTTTGAGTAAAAAAGCGGAGTCAACGAAAGTAGGACAACTGACATTCGGGTCTTTCCAACGCTTAAAAGTGATCGCCTATCGATTAATTATTAGTGGGCTTAAAAGTTTGATTAAACGTAACCGTTTTGAAATGAACCTGCTCCCACTCACGACGGATGACTTGATTCACAGAATGTTGCACGGACTTCTTAGACGAGGAATGCCTACGATGAGTAATAAGAACTAGGGATTTGAGAGACAATTAAAAGCAATATCTTCAAACGTAAAATCGAATTCTTCCTTACCTTCAGGATTTATTTTATACCAACTTGTGTCAGTCATTGCGACTACACCTAGGCCAAGCCTTTTTGAGAAAACAAGAACTGAATTAAAGCCAATCGTTGATCCATTATGCCAAACGAAACCTTTGTCACTAACCAACCAGTTCATCCCAATTTGCCCATATTCTTTTTTGAAAAGTGGCTGATGAGCTAGTTCCATGGCCGAACTTAAAGAAGAATCACTTTGAATTAGGTTTGCCTTTAAATATAAGGCCATGTCGGACACAGTCGACCTTATTCCGCCCACTCCCTCAAAGGGAGTATTGGATAAATCCCAGTATGGCCAAATATCGCCATTGGCATTTGCTTTAGGAAATCGGTACATTTCGGAATCTGGAACTGTAAAATAGCTATTCTTCATCCCCAAAACATTAAAAATATTTGTCTGAACAAGCGTTTGATAGTCTTGATTAAAAATCTCTTCCAAATTAAGAGCTAAAATCGCCGTTCCTGTATTAGAATAAAGGAACTTCTCACCAGGTTTTGAAACCAAGTTAATTTTAGAATAAAGTCCTTTAAAGATAGCACTTGTTAATCCTTCATAAGGAAAATCTCTATTCGTAATTGTATAATAAGATTTAATTGAGTTCGTGAATCCTGCCGTATGAGTCGTTAATTGCTGATAAGTTATCACTTCATCAGGTTTCTGATAAAAAGCTGCCATAGGATCAGAAAGCTTAAGTCCTTTTTCTAAAACGGCTTTTGCTAAGAGAGCGCCTGTAAACGTTTTTGTGACAGAACCAATTTCAAAAATCTGATCAAGGGTAGCATTTCCAAAAGTCATCAATTCAGTTTTATCAGCACTAACGACTGCAGCAACTGACGAATTGTGATTAGTTAATTCGCCATATTTAGTTTGAAGACACTTTTTTACGGCCTCAACATTTGGTTGAGCAAACGCAGGAAGCGTAAATAAAGCGATAAGAGAACCAGTAAGAATTTTCATAAGAGAGGTATACCTTAAAGCCCCCCCGAATCGATCATTTTCATCTATAAATTGAAAAAATAACATGCTCCAAATGACTGAAAAGACACCCTCGAATTCCGTCCAGTAAAATTTAGTGGTTGGCCTCGATACCCGGTGACATTTCGCTCCCCACTTAATAGGTTCCCTGTCAGATTTATAACTTTGACAGCTTTTAGCCACAAAGGGCATCCTGAACTCATGATGAAGTTTATTTTAGTTTTCCTTATTTCTCTCTCTGCAGTTGCTTCTCCTCGTGAAGAAGCACAGGAGCTTCTTGCCAAATTCCAGAGGTATGATTCTGTAGTTTCGCGCATGGAAGCCTTTTCTCAAAATTTCCTGAATCTTCCTTATGGCGTTGGTGGACCACTTGGTGAAGGTGAGCAGGGTCGCTACGACCAAGACCCGCTTTACCGCTTTGATACATTTGATTGCACCACTTTTGTTGAAACAATTGTGAGCCTTGCCCTTACGCAAGACGTGAATTCATTTGAAAACCAGATGGATGAAATCCGTTATGAAAACGGTGAAGTGGATTACCTTAAAAGAAATCATTTCCCCTCTTTGCAGTGGGTTCCAAACAATATTAAGAACGGCCTGTTAAAAGAAATTAATCATTTGATTCTTCCTGTAAGCGAAACAAAGATGGCCGAAGCTGTGATTAATCTTCCTGGATGGCTTAAAGCGATTAAGATTGAAGAAATCAGAGTTCCACTGGCAACTCTAGAAGAGCGTCAAAATATTTTGGAAGAACTCCGAGCTCATGCTTCAGAATACTCTCCAATCATCGCCAGGATTGGATACCTTCCTATCTCTACACTGCTTTTAAAACCTCACGTTTTAAAGTTAATCCCTAATGGAAGTATTGTTAACTTTGTTCGGCCAAATTGGGACTTAACCGCGACTGCTGGCACTCACATGAATGTTTCACATCAAGGAATTATTTTTCAGAAGAAAACAGGAACTATTCTTCGTCACGCCAGCACAACGGGCAAAGTTATGGATTCAGTACTAGTCGAATATCTGAAGAAATTTGAAAATCATCCGACTCTCAAGGGCATTCATCTCATGCTGGTGAACTAGATAACTTCAATAATCAAATGATGGATGTCGAAATTTTTTGCAATAACATCCCTATAATCTGCTGAACGTTGTTCTTTATTTTTCTTGATGATAAGTTCACATCCGACTTGTCCAGGGGCCAATCTCCAAAGATGGATATCTAAAACCTTTGATCCATCAAGCTCGATTCGTTTCACCAGATTTTCACGATCAACAGAATCATCGTGAGCATCTAATAAATCCATTCCACTCTGGCGAATGAGACCGATTGACCATTTAAGTACTACGAGCCCACCCACCACACCCACAAAAGGATCAAGCCAAGTCCAGCCCTGCCATAAACCAAGACAAAGTGCTACGATCGCAAACACGGAAGTTAAAGCATCAGTCAAGATATGAGCATAAGCACTTTCGTGATTATGATCTTGCATATGTTTTTTCTCAGCATCACTTATTTTCGCCTTGGTGGTAACGGGACTCAATTTGTTTTTTACTGGACCGTGGTCGTGGCCGCACCCATCGTGAGAGTGACTGTGTCCATGACTATGCTCATGCCCCTCTGAGTGCAAAATAACAGCACACACTAAGTTCACTACTAAACCAATGACGGCAACCAGGATTGCTTCACTATAATGAATTGCTTTGATTTCATAAAAACGTGAAATTGATTCAACGACCATGGAGATTGCAATCATGATGAGAAGAATTGAACTGGTATAGCCACCAAGAGAAAGAATTTTTCCGCCACCAAAAGTGAAGGACGATTTGAATCTAGGGTGACGGTAGAGATAATACACAACTAGAGATAAAAAGAGTGCCAATGTATGAGAGGCCATATGCCAGCCATCCGCCAACAAGGCCATGGAACCTGACCAATACCCAACAGCAATTTCAACAATCATTGTAAAAAGTGAAATCAGCGTAACCCATTTAGTTTTACGTTCATTTGAAAGGAACACACCTGTGTCTTTTTTATCAATACTGCAAGCTTCGAGCATAATTTCTCCAATGAGTTATTTTACCAAATCCTTCTTGCTTAGAAAATCAAGAAGTCCACAACTTGCCCCACCAATGATTAAAATCATGGCAATTCCAGTCGAAAAGCTTAGCGTTTGGTCGGTAAATAGAACCAAGCAGAGGGTTGACAAAACCGGCGTAAGATAAGAGAGCGCACCAATGACACGACTGTCCCCAATCGCCAAGGCCCTATCCCATGCATAGAAAGCTATCCCAAACGGCCCTATTCCCATAAAAATGATGATCCATGCATCATGCCACTGAAGAACGACTCTAGGTTCGATCAGTGCATGTGTGATCAAACACAAAACACCTGCACCTATACAATAACCGCCAACTGACCAGACAGTTGAATCCCCCATTCGCTTTTTAATGAGAGAATAAACTGGCCACGTAACAGCTGCACCCAAGGCCAACAAATAACCTTTGAAATTTTCAATCCTAAGATCAACTCCTTTACCTAAAACCAGGAACGCACAACCTATTGCCGCTAAACCTGCACCAAAAAAGTGATACCATTTCAATTTATCACTTTGAAAAAATACCGGAGTTAAAATAACAAGGATCATCGGCCAAAGGTAGTTTATAAGATTCGCTTCAATGGCAGGAGCAAATCTAAATGAATAGAAAAGAAAAAAATGGTAACCAAAATATCCAATAATTCCCCAGGCACTAGTCTTTAAGTCGCCAAAAAGTTCTCTTGGTTTCACCCATGATGGTACTGATCCAACTAAGAACGCTACACCCAGAATATAAAATGGCGGCAAATGAATAACCAAATTCCCAAGTGTCGCAAGGCTTGCCCAGCAACCAATGGCAAGTAATCCGAAAAGAATAGAATGAGTCGACTGTTTCATTTGAAAATTCTAGCCCGATCCACCCAAACAAGCTACTGTTAAGCCATGCTTGAAACCTCTCGTCTCACTCTTAAAGTTGCCACTCTTCAAGAAGCACCATTCATGATGGAGCTCAATAGTGATCCTGAAGTTATTCGGTACACAGGTGATACCTCCCAAAGCTCAATTCAGGAAGCTGAAACAGTTATTAAAGAAAGGCTCTTGCCTCAATTTGAAAAGTATCGCATGGGAAGATTTTCTGTTTATTTAAAAGATGGAACTTATATTGGTTGGTGCGGGCTACGTTTTTTTCCTGAAAACAATGAAGTCGATCTGGGCTACCGGTTCATGAAAAAGTATTGGGGCCAAGGTTATGCCAGCGAAGCTTCTAGGATATGTTTAAAATATGGCTTCGAAACACTTAAACTAAAATGTATCATTGCCAAGGCCATGCCAGAAAATATTGCGAGCATAAAAGTCATGCAAAAATTGTACATGACGTTCAGGGGATACCATAACGACCCAACTGACCCTCAAGGCTTCATCAGATATGATATTACAGCGGAAGAGTTTAAACGATGCGAAAAATAATTAGCTTCAGCATTCTCTCCTCAGTGAAAATCCTCTCGCATGTTTTTTTTAGAGGAAAATTCAATTGGATAACTCCTGCTCCGAACAAACCTTGGTCTCAAGCAAAATTGATGGTTTTTTTAAACCATACCTCATTATATGAACCATTATTTATTCAGCACTTAAGTTTTTCATTCCTCTGGCAACTGGTTGGCCGGGTCAATATCCCTGGTGCAGACATTACCCTGAACAGACCTATCGTCGGAAGATTTTGGAAAATGATGTTGCCCAATATTTCTTCTGTTACGAGAAAAAAAGATAATTCGTGGAGCAACTATCTTAATTCCATTAAACCTGACTCAATGATTCTGATCGCTCCAGAAGGGCGAATGAAGCGTCCGAGTGGTCTGGACAAATTTGGGAAGCCAATGAATGTTAAAGGCGGTGTCGCTGACATCCTGGAAAACATAAATGATGGTGCCATGATTTTGTGCATAAGTGGTGGACTTCATCATATCCAGACTCCCGGCCAGGTTTTCCCCCGTTTATTTAAAACCATTCACATGAATCTCGCCTACTTTGATATCAAAGAATATAAAGAACAATTTCAATTACTTTCTCAAAGAGAAAGAAAGATGAAAATCACTCAGGATTTACAGGTTCATCTGGAGAATAACTGTCCGAAGGATATTTCGTGACAAAATATATTTCAAAACAGCCTAACTCTCAGGGAGTCCTCGACTGGTCAGCTGATGAGAATAAAACCTGGAACACTCTGATTGATCGACAAACTAAGATTGTACAGACTCGGGCATGTGCTGAATTTCTTGAAGGTTTAGACCGCATTCAATTCTCAAAAACACATGTGCCTCAGCACACTGAGATTAATCAACGCTTAAAGAACTTCACTGGTTGGGAAGTCGAAATTGTTCCAGCACTCATTCCAGCAAAAGAATTTTTTACTCTCCTTGCAAATAAAAAATTCCCAGCTGCAAGCTTTATCCGTATCCCGGCCGAACTCGACTATATTCAAGAGCCAGACATATTTCATGAGTTTTATGGCCATGTTCCACTTCTCACTTTTAAAGAATATGCAAATTTTATGGAAGATTTTGGAAAACTCGCACTCAGCGTTTCGCCCAAAGATCGACGTCGATTGTTCCGCATTTTTTGGTTTACCATCGAGTTCGGACTTCTTAACACTCAAGACGGTGTCCGCGCCTACGGCGGAGGTATGCTTTCTTCAATTCATGAAACGGTTTATTCTGTTGAAAGCATGGTTCCTAAGCGTGTCCCCTTTGATCCCCTAACCGCTTTACGGACACCTTACCGTTATGACATTCCCCAACCACTGTATTACGTCCTCAATAAATTTGATGATCTATACAAGATCCTCGACTACGACCTGCTGGCCCTCTTAGAAGAATCGAAAAACTTGGGAGATCTTGAGCCACTTTTTGAACCGTCCGGGGAAGAACTATAGCTCGCCGCACAAAGACAGGACCACCCGACTTTTGATAAATCTCACTCAGTAATAACCATTAGAGGAGGACTCCTATATGAAAGCTCTTTTCGTCTTCGCAATTGCTCTTTTTTCAACCGCTGCTTTTGCAATTCCAGTTGCTCCCTTTGATGCTCTCGCTGTTAAAAATTTGAAATCAAGAAATCTTACTAATGCTGAAGGATATGACTTTGAAGGTATCGTAAAACTTTCTAACTGCTCGGGGTCACTTGTTATCTTCAGTGGTATGCCATTCACTGCTAAAGCAGTTGTTATGACAAATGGTCACTGTGTTCAAAAACCTGGTGGCTATTTAACTCCGGGCGAAGTTTGGGTCAATAAACCAATTGCTCGTGACATGAAAATTTTTGATAAGAACATGAAGTTATTTCCAATTAAAGCGACTAAGATCCTTTACGCTACAATGACAAATACTGATGTTGCTTTCTATGAGCTAGATAAATCATATGTCGACATCATGAACACAACTAATGTTCGCGCTTTCGTTTTAGATTCTTTCCGCCCATCAATAGCACAGCCAATTGAAATTATTTCGGGTTACTGGGATCGTGGATATTCTTGTAACATTGATAACTTCGTTTTCCAGATTAAAGAAGGTCAGTGGACTTGGACTGATTCAATTCGCTACACCGAAGGTTGTGACACAATCGGTGGAACTTCTGGTTCTCCACTAATTGCAAAAGGTGAAAAACGAGTTATCGGTATCAACAATACATCAAATGAAAGTGGTGAAGAGTGCACACTTAACAATCCTTGCGAAGTAAGTGCTAACGGTAACGTTAACTCTCAAAAAGGTCTTCGTTATGGTCAGCAAACTTTCAACGTGTATACTTGTTTAACTCCTGATTTCAAATTTGATCTTTCAAGATCTACTTGCGATCTTCCTAAGTAGTTCCATGAAAGGTACTTTTTTTAGCAAACCACTCGAATGGAATATTGAAACCGATAAAGAATCATGGACTCAAGGCGAGAGCATCAATGGTGTTTTGCGCTTAAAGAACCATGGTTCTGAATCAGTGGATATAACGAATGCTGGTGTGGCAATTGCCTATGCAGATATAAA
>JBILYY010000002.1:0-49350 GCA_044377495.1 Bacteriovoracaceae bacterium
GATAGTCTTTCCGTGATTTCGACCAACTCTGCCCTCAAAGTGGGTTCACCACCAGTTAAGCGAACTTCTTCAATTCCAAGTTTGGTGAGGTTGGAAACAATCAACCCTATTTCATCAGGCATCAGCAAATCATGAATTTTTGAAAATGTAGCAGAGGCAGGCATGCAATAAGTGCAACGAAAGTTGCAGGCATCAAGCAGAGAGACACGCAACTTGCGCATGGTACGCCCATGCTTATCGGTCATGAGATCCGTCATGATTTGCCCCACAGATAGACTTCGCCTAAAAATCCTTCTTTAAATGGTGCATCCTGAGGTCTTAACTCAATGAAGCCGTCCGCATCCCGCAAGTGAAAAAAATCACCAGAGCCATTGCCAGAGATTGGTTCGGCCAATAATTTACCCTCTTCGTTCTTTATTTTTACAGGACAGTAATAAGTCAGATTGGCGCCAAATTTCACGTCTGCAGTCAAAAAAGCTTTTGGTTGATTTTTAGCATTACCGTGAACAGACTTTTGAAGGAAGGGAACGACAAACTTTCTCAAATTAACTAAGCAAGAAACAGGATTACCGGGTAACCCAAAAACAAATGCATCTACTGCAGTCTTTCCGAACCAAAGTGGTTTACCAGGCCGCTGAGCAACCTGATGAAAAATCTCCATCACCTGACATTCTTTTAGTACCTTCGGTACAAAATCATATTTACCAGCAGAAACTCCGCCAGTAAGAAGTAAAATATCTTTTGAGGTCAGAAGCTCTGACATCATTTTTTGCATGTCATTTTCATTGTCGCCCACTCTATGAAGAGAGACTTCAGAAAAACCATGCGATAAAAGTTCTTGCTGCAAACTAATTCCATTAGACCAGCGAATCTGATGAGGCTTAGGGTTAGTACCTATTTCTACCAATTCATCACCGGTGCTCAGGATCGCAACCTTGGGAATGGCGAAAACTTTTACATGTGTTTTTCCAGCTGATGCCAAAATAGTAATAATTGTAGATTTGATTGATGTTCCGGCCGACAAAAGAAGGGCACCTTTGGGATAGTCACTACCCTGATCATGAAAGTTTGAATTCAAGGATTGCAAATCGACTATGATCTCGGCCACTCCATCAGCAATTTTTAGATCTTCATAACGGATAACCAGATCAGCATTTAGCGGGAGAACCGCTCCCGTCATGATTTCAAAACAAACTTCTCCGACCGGTAGTTCAGAGCCTTCAGTGCCGGCCGAAATAGTTTTTAAAATTTTAAATTTTTTAGTAGTAAGCAGTTGATTTTTATTAATGGCAATACCATCCATCGTCACACGATGAAATGGTGGTTGATCAATGTCCGCAAAGACTTCTTCGGCCAGAATGCGAGACAGTGACTCTTCTAATGGAACAGTCACTATCTTAGCGTTGAGCTGATAGAATAGTACTCTTGCGAGTGCTTCTTTAGCGTCAATCACGTTGGCCACCCATTAGATGGCGCCAAGAGCGATATCCACCATATCGGTAAATGTCTGCTCCCTATCTTGAGATGGACTGGCGGCACCAGTTACCAAACAATCACTCACTGTAAGAACACTTAAAGCGCGACATTTTTTCCGAGCAGCAATAGTGTAGAGTGCAGACGTTTCCATCTCCACTGCTAATACTCCATGTCTTGCCCAGAGTTTCCATTCCTCAGGATCTTCATTATAAAAAGTATCTGCAGACAAAACACTGCCAACGTGAACTTTTTTGGCTTTCGATGTTGTATGATTATAGGCCTTCATCAGAAGATCAAAATCAGCAGTTGGTGCGAAGTCCATGCCTTTAAACGTCTTACGGTTAAAATTAGATTCTGAACAAGAGCTCATCGCAAGTACAACATCGCGAAGCTTAATATTTTCTTGAAAAGATCCGCAAGTGCCAACTCGGATAAGAGTTTTAACTCCAAATGAATCAATTAACTCATTCACATAAATGGAATGCGATGGAAGTCCCATGCCTGTCCCCTGCACGGACACTCTTTGACCTTTATAAAGCCCTGTGAAACCCAACATGCCCCGCACTTGGGTATAACACTGAACATCTTGAAATAAATTTTCTGCAATAAATTTGGCCCTTAAAGGATCTCCTGGAAGAAGAACCGTCTCCGCGATATCACCTTTTTTTGCCCCAATATGTATGCTCATTTCAAAGACTCCTTTTCATATTAATACCAGTCATACCGAACTTCCTGGATGAGTTCGGGAAGTTTAACTAGTTTCTCTCGTTTAATTTTGTAAGTTTCGTTACTCATCTCTTCGGCCATCTGTGTAACCAAATTTTCTTGGTTCGCATGATGTTGGATGATTGCTAAAACATCGCCCTTCTTTATTTTTTGGCCGATTTTCACATGATTCATAATGCCGACAGCGTGATCAACCTTCATACCCGGAGCACTACGGCCTCCACCCAGTGAGCAGACATTGGTACCAAGCTTAGTCACTTCGATAGAACTAACATATCCCGCTTGCTTGGCCAAAACCTTTGTCTCTTTTTTTGCCAGAGGCAAAAGAGAGTAATCTTTTACGACATTTCCGTTTCCACCTTGGGCCTGAATCATTTCTTTGAATTTTAAAAGTGCCTTGCCTGAAGTGATCTGTTCTTTAGCAAGTTTTCTGGCACTCACCATTGAATCGCTGATTTTCGCCAGATAAATCATAGCAGCTGCAAGCTCTATTGAAAGTAGCGTGATATCTTTAGGTCCATTGCCTTTGAGAGTTTCGATACTTTCAATAACCTCATTACTATTTCCAATCGCCATTCCTAACGGTTGAGACATATCTGTAATCATTGTGATGATATTTTTTTCAAAACGAAGAGCTGTTTCTCTGAGACTTCTGGCGAGCGTTCTTGCTTCTGCCTTACTTTTCATGAAAGCACCCTGACCAACTTTAATATCCATCACCAGTCCACTTGTACCCTCTGCAAGTTTCTTACTCATGATCGAAGCAGTGATAAGTGGTATGGAGGCAACTGTGGCACTTTGGTCGCGTAAATTATAAATAATCTTATCGGCCGGAACTAAATCATCACTCTGGCCTACGATAGCAATGCCAGTCTTATGAACAATTGAAATAAAGTCTTCTCTCGAGAGGGACACACTGTAACCTGGAATTGCTTCCATCTTGTCGAGTGTTCCGCCTGTGTGTCCGAGTCCCCGACCTGAAATCATCGGAACTTTAACTCCCGCAGCTGCCGCAATTGGACCCAAGATGAGCGATGTTTTATCGCCAACTCCACCTGTTGAATGTTTATCAATTACTTTTATATCGTTAAAACTAAGAACCACTCCTGAGTTTAACATCACACTTGTTAGGATTGCCGTCTCTTCTTTGTCACACCCATTCAGATATATCGCCATCAAGAGTGCAGTCGTTTGAAAATCTTTAATCTCGCCTTTTAGTAGGCCTTGGATGAACCAATTAATATGCTCAGCAGAAAGTTTTCCACCGTCACGTTTAATTGCTATAATTTGACTCGCCGTATACTTTTGACTCAAAATTCATTCCCAAAAAATTTACACAATTCTTCTACTATCTATGCAAAAAAACAAGCCAAGGAAATGACTAGAGTCAGTATCCAATGCAGTTAATTAATGCTACATATTGAGTATGAGTGTTTCGTATTGGAATGACCAATCTAAAGGTCAAAACTTAAGTGTCGACATAGCTATTATAGGCGGGGGCATCTCCGGTCTTTCATGTGCTTACTGGCTTCAAAAAGAAGATCCAAGTTTGCGCATTGCAATCATTGAAAAATATGAAATTGGCGCCGGAGCGACTGGAAGAAATGCAGGTTTTGTTACATGCGGTTCGGTCGAACATTTTAATCGTTTAGTCGGTAAGCACGGCCCTGAAGAAGCACTTGAAATTTGGCGTTTTTCAGAAAAAAACCTGGAATTGCTGCAGCAAGAAATTATTCAAGGCGATGCCGCTGATTACCTTTTTGAACAGAAAGGTAGTTTCTCGCTCGCCAGCACTGAAACCGAATTTAATGAGTTAAAAGAATCTACTAAGCTCATGAGCGCAATGAAGATCAATGTTGAAGAACTTGGTCAGAAAGATATTGAAACTCGTTTAGGTGCAGCGAAGTTTGTTGGTGGAATTAAGTATTGTGATGATGCCTCTGTTCACCCAATGTTGCTTCTTAGAGGCATGAAAAAGAAGCTTGGAAAGAATGTTTCTATTCTCGAGCAACATGAAGTTCATTCCATTCAGACTAAAAATGAAAATAAAGTAGTGCTCACAAATAAAACGACTATTGAAGCATCAATGGTTGTTTATGCTACCAATGGATACTCTCCAATCTTGCATGACTACTTCAGCACCAAAGTTTTTCCAACAAGAGCTCAGATCATGGTCACTGAACCGGTTCCAAGATTTATGGAAGGGCCGTGCTATGCTAATTTCGTTTTAGATTATTTTAGACAATTACCGACTGGTGAAATGATCATCGGTGGCTTCAGACAGCTTCAAAAAGATGTTGAGAAAGGCTACTCCGATGAAACATCTGACGTTATTCAAAAAGCCCTGGAACATTTTCTAATTGAACATATTCCCGCAGTCCGAAACGCAAAAGTCACGCACCGTTGGTCCGGCATCATGGGATTTAGCGTTGATGGTCAGCCGCTAGTTGGATCGTTACCTGAAGACCCACAACTACTTTTTGCCTGCGGATACACTGGTCACGGACTGGGTCTGGCCTTCCACTCTGCTAAAGTTCTTACGGACTGTATTTTCGGAAGAAATATCCCTAAATTCATCTCCGCCAAGAGATTTACGTAATATTAAACACTTAATGTCTTTATATCACGTATACCGAATATAAACACACTCATCCATTCAATATATACAATAATAAAGTTGATATTTATTCAGTATATCCGATAATAAAGTCATGAAAGATGCAAGAGAACAAAAGATTATTACCAAGCAGGTCTCAAGACGCCTTGAGGATTTGAGACCATTCCAAAACCAAGCGAAGGGTGTCTCTTCCTGGATTAATTACTTACGCGAAGGTCTTGGTATGGGAGTGGCACAACTTGCGGCCCGTGTAGGTGTTGCTCAATCTTCAATCAGTAGTTCAATTAAATTAGAAAAAGAAGGAAGAATAACCATAAATAAGCTCAAAGAAATAGCTGATGCTTTGGAATGTGATCTTGTTTACGGATTTGTACCACGTCAAAAAATTGAAGATATAGTGCATGATCAGGCAGTAAAAAAAACATTGGCGCTCATGAATGAAACAGAAGCGCACATGAGTTTAGAAGATCAGAAAGTGAATCTGGATAAAAACGAAAGACTCAAAGATTTGGCCGAGGAGAGAACTTATTCAAAATATTTGTGGGATAAATAATGAGCAAACACAATCTCATTGACCGTGACGGTTCCACCCCTCTTGATCATGATCAAGTCATAGGCATTCGATTTTCCCATCTGACCACAATGGGAGAGCTAGATGAACTCGAAGACGTAAATATCCAAAATGGACTCGAGTGGCTTAATCGTCAAAAGACGGATGATTACCTATCAATCGACTTTATATGCAAATTGCATGAAAAACTTTTCAGTGATGTTTGGAAGTGGGCCGGAAAATTCCGAACAGCGGAAGTAAACATTTCAAAATATCGACCTTATGATGTCGGGCCTCAATTAAAAAATTTTTTTGAAGATGCCAAAGTATGGATAACTTCCGGACAAATGAGCTGGGATGAAATTTCTGCGGAAATGCATCACCGATTAGTCACTATACACCCCTTTCCCAACGGTAATGGCAGGACGACACGAATCTATACTGAGTACGTTCAAAAAAGAAATAATCAAGAAGTGACAAGCTGGAATGCTGCGCTTGCGCATCAACCTAAGAGGCGCAGAGAAAGTTATATCAAAGCACTAAGAGATGCTGACAAAGGTGACTTCACGTTGTTGATTGAATTTATGAAAGAGAAGAAGTGAGTTCTTTTTATTGAAACAAGCTTTTGTGGCTTCTAGTGACTTAAAAAATGGTGCCCAGAACTGGACTTGAACCAGCACGCCGTTGCCAGCGCTACCACCTCAAGGTAGTGCGTCTACCATTTCGCCACCTGGGCACGGAAAACAGAATAGATAGGTGATTAAATTAAGGGAATTGCGGTGGCTTTGTCCAGATTATTTTAGCGTGGAAGCAAATCATCCAAATCGCCGAGGTAAAATCTTAAGCGTCCTAGACTCTGAGTCAGATTCGCCAATTGTTGCTCAAGGACAAACATCGATTGATCAGGGAACTGGGTCTCAGTAACGAGAAGTCTCTTGGCCTGAACGATCTCTTCCTCTTCTTTCCAAGCATCTAGTTCGGCTTCCCGAAGTAGTTCTTGAAGAGGATCAGGCATCTCGATTTGATTCGATGAAAAAAGTGACAACACATTCATGTTTACATTCATTTCATCATTTCCAGCAACGTTCATATCAACCTTTTATTATCTAGCTTAAGGGCCATCAATTAATGTATTTGCACGATTTGTGCCGGTCAAAATGGTTTCACTTTGACCCTGCCGTGTCGCGCCATAGAGCTATTAAAATTCATTTCATCTTGAGGTGGGGATAATTTGATGGGTCCATGTAAACCTTATAAACCTGTCATAAGTTGGTCACATAGGGCCTAAGGGGGCAGGTCTTTTCTACCTAGTGGAAAGCCCGGAGAAGATTCAGTAAAATAGGTTTATGAGCAAGCCAAATTGCAGTCAATGTAAACACTTCTATATCACCTGGGATGCCCAGATTCCAAATGGTTGCAAGCAATTTGGGATAAAATGCAAAGAGCTCCCATCTAAGGTTGTAGCTCAGGCCGGCTCTGGTGAATGTAATGCATTTGAGGCCAAAAAAAGACCTGATCAGAAAAATGACAAATTAGATTTGAACCGAAAGGATCTCTGGTAACGCTCTACCTAGTTGGAAATAGTTCGGTGCAATCTCAGAAATTATCCCACCCCCTAAACAAATATCCCCTTGATAAAAGACCACGGATTGTCTTGGTGTAAGTGCCCTTTGAGGATAATCAAAAACGACTTTCACTCTGCCCTCTTCTACGGTCACTGTGCAGTCTTGATCAGACTGACGATAGCGAACCTTGGACTTACATTTAAAAGTCCCAGTAGGAGCATCAGTGAGCCAATTAAGATCAACTGCAGTTAATCCATCAGCATAGAGTGCCGGATGGTCTTCGCCCTGAGCGAGGACTACTTCATTTTGAGAATGATTTTTAGCAACAACGAACCAGGCCTCACCTGGGCCACCAATACCTAGGCCCTTGCGTTGACCAAAAGTATAGAAACAAACGCCGTCGTGTTTTCCGAGAACTTTACCGTTTATATCTAGAAAATTTCCTTTCTGCCCTTCAATGTATTGAGAGAGGAAATTTTTGAAATTTCTCTCACCGATAAAACAAATGCCGGTTGAATCTTTCTTGGCCTTCGTCGCCAGATCAAATTTTTCCGCAAGTTCTCTGACTTTAGGTTTTGGAAGATGCCCTATTGGAAAAAGCACATGTTCAAAAACATCTTTCTGAACCGCATACAGAAAATATGTCTGATCTTTATTCTGATCAATCGCCTTGGTGAGTTTATGATTTTCGAGCTGACAATAGTGGCCTGTTGCCAGGTAGTCTGCACCTAGAAGCCGCGCCCTTTTATAGAACACTTTGAATTTAATTTCACGGTTACAAAGGACATCAGGATTTGGGGTAAAACCTTGGCGAAAATCATTTAGAAATTCCTGAAAAACACCATCCCAATATTCTTTTACAAAATTCACCGAGTAATATGGAATGTCTAATTTTTCACAAACTTTAATTACGTCCTGATAATCAACATCAGACGAACACGTGCCATCAGGATTTGTCTCATCCCAATTTTTCATGAATAACCCAACGACTTTGTAACCTTGAAGTTTGGTAATGAGAGCAGTGACAGAAGAGTCTACGCCGCCAGACATGCCAACGATTACCGTTTTAGTGGCATTCGAAGCATACTGCTCTTCACTAAGCACAATTCCGTACTCAGATAGTAGTTCAGGTTGGTATGAGAGATTCATGGGCCCTTTATAACGCTTTTGGGGCCCTTTTCCAATAAGAGGAGATATTTTACTTAGTAATATCCAAAAGAGTCCCTAAAACCGCACCACCAATATAATGATAACAGTTATATAAGGTCTGATGATTGAGCGTTTCGGGAGTATCTAGGGTGGTTTGATAGAATTTGGGATTAAAATCATCCTCCCAGTTCTGAGTAAAAGTACCGCCAAGAAAACCACTGTCCCAAAGCCTAAAGTTATCTGAGTTCTCAAAACCAGTGGCTTTTGGGCCAAAACTTACTTTACTCGTAATCTTTGAACCATGCTGACTTAGGCCTTGGATAAATTTCTCATCTTCTGGTCTAAAATAAACACCCATATTTCCAGTTTTTTTAGTCTTGTCAAAAAAACTTGTGTCCTGCCCCAACATCTCAAGATTTAAAAATCCTATTACATTCTTCCCAGATTTTTTTAATTCCTGAGCATAGCGATAAGAACCTAAGAAGCCAATTCCCTGCCAGTCCAATAAAACAATCTGAACGGAATAATTTAAATCAATTTGAGCAATTGTTTTTATAAGTGACAATGCAACTGAGACGCCAGAAGCATTATAATTAGCCCCCGGCATTGGGCTTTTTTCAGCTATGAGATAAGTATTTGGATCGTGAGAAATAGTATCGTAATGAGCGGTTATGACTAAAACTTTATTAGCATCCAGTCCTGTCTTCTCCCAAATAATATTGGTTCCTTGAATAGTTTTATAAAGCTCTGCTTTTCCCTTCATGTATTTAGTAAAATTTAGCCACTTGTGGTAATCGGGACTCGCAGAAGATATTTTACCTTCAACTTTTTGATCAAAATCACTTTGGTAAAAGCGCTTCGCCTCTTCCACATCAGGCGAGAAGGTATCAACAATCAATTTGCCTGATCCCTTGCGATCATAAGCTTTAATCGTATCAAGAATAAAATCTTTTGCTTTATCATGTCCCGGCAGGCCTACCATTCTTGATGGTGCACTAGCTTTTACAAAGTCATTGAGAACTCTAATTAAATCGCTCTGAGAGTTTTTATCTAATTCGCCTCTTACCTGAAAGTAAGTCGATGGGGCACGTCCATAGGCAGAAAATACAAAACTAAAAATCGTTAGCGTAATCAGCTTTAACACGTTCTATTCCTTGTTCAATAATGGGTTTATCCTCAACAATGTACTTCACTTTCCCAGTAAGATACACTTTAGAATTTTTCCCTTTCTTTTTAAGAATGGTAACTATATCACCTTCAAGTATCGCATGAGGGGCTTCAAGTTCAACAACAGCACAGGATAAATTCTTAGGATAAATCCAACAATCTTCAAATTCGCTTTCGCCGATTTTCAATACACCCTTAATGGGCTCCGAAAAAGAAGTTTCTTCGGAATAGTTACATTCCCTTAAGAAGATTTTTTTTTGTACAAAATAATTACCTTTCGAAACATAGATCTTTTTTTCCGGCATTGAAAACTTTGTTAAATAAAGTGGATCATTTGCTTTTTGATTCGGTAGCGGAAAAACTTCTCCGTATCCATAATGCTGAATCCCCAAATGGTCTCCGGCTTTTTCGACCCCAACCACTTCTCCAATTTTAAGATACCTTTTAGACACATGGGAATCAATATACCCCTTGGCCATGTGTGCATCGTCAAAACAATGGTGGATTTTTATTTTTTTTGAGCTTGCATTGAGTCCAAAATTTTCCGCTAATTTCTCAATCTCTTTTTGCTGGAGATCCGATAGAGGAAGCATTAATTTATCGAGAATTTGGTGAGGCAAACGAGAAAGAATTCCTGCCTGATCATAAATTTCATCATTAGAAGTATGCAAATAAACACTGCTATGAGATTCCTGCCGAAACAACTTGGCAAGATGTCCTGTTGCGAGTCCTTGCGCCTCAAGCTCAAGAGTCTTCGCAAAAAGTAATCGCATTCTTAGCTCATGACAGTTCCAGCACTGATTGGGCTTAGTTCCGGTAAGGCGACTTGCGACCCAATTTTCTAATACTTCTTCTTTAAATTCATCTGCAGCCTTTAAAACGTAGTGCGGAATGCCCAGCTGATGGCAAAACTCTTTGATGCTATCAATTTGCTTCACATCAACATCGCACGCGAGAACTTTCGGCTTTTCGCTATTTAAATCATCCGCGTTCGTAACCACAGTCACACCGATCAAATCATACTTCTGAATTTTTAATAAATAAGCAGCAACAAATGAGTTGATCCCACCTGAAAGAGCAACCACAATTCGGCTTTTCCGAGCTTCCTTGTCGGGTATATAGGTCTCATCCAATTTCTTCTTCATGTCCATACAGGACATTATAGACTTATTTGGCAAGAGTGGGGAATTTCTTAAGGTTCAGATAAAGGTAATCCGATGGGTTTCTAACGATGAGTAACGATCAATATAATTTCTATTTATTTCAAAAGACGAGTAGCACCGATACTTCTTTAAAGGACATGTTGCAATTCCTAAGAAGTGAATCCCCAGGTAAAAGTCTTCAGTTTGCTTACGTCGAGGCAGAAACTTCACTTCTCCCCTATCTTACTTTGTGGGAAAATCTACATATGGTCGCCGGCGGATCTAATTGGAAAGAATTTATCACACACTTGGAAGTTGATTGGCAGCCTCTGGTAATGCTCATTAAGAACCCTGATATGGTCGCATCACAGGCAACAGCTTGGGAGAGACTTACAGTAAGCTTGATAAAAGCGACCCTAAGTAAGTCGCAACATTTAATTGTTGATATTAATGAGAACATCTACTCTCCGCTAAATCTGCTTAATTTTAAAAAAATGCTGCTAACACTGGCTCAAGAAAAAAGTGTCTATGTTGCTACATCAAATACTTCTTTATGGTTAGATTCATCTCAGGCCGTGATAAAGCGTGAAGGATATGAATTTGTAGTTGAAAAACTATTACCTGATAAACTCAAACGTCATCGGACTGCTTAAATTTCACAGAACAATTAATTTTTATAGCAGTAGTAGTAAATTTGTTCATGGGCTTGACTCGAATCTGTAAAACCCAATCTCCTAAATTAATTTCCACAGATGAAGTGTGAGAGAATGGAATCATCTTTGTTTTGCTAAGGCACCTGCTCATTTCTTCATATGTATGTATCGCCACCGATCCCGGTTTTTGTGCTTTAAAGTCATGAAAGCAAACTAACTGCAGAATCTCGGGGGTACTAAAACCTAATAATGCGGGCAAAGATAAATTAAACGCATGCGAATGTGATTCTTGAGCACATCGTAAAATCCGATGCATCTCACCAGCAATCCTCGAATAAAAAGACTTTAGAACAAGCCGTTCATCAGATGAAAGCTCGCCAGGTAGTTCCGATTTCCCGATTTCAACCCAAGATGAATAATTGCCTAAAAACTCCATATCATTTAATGAATGTAACTCGTAAGACATTCGCGTGAATTCTTGATCGACCATCTTATTAAAATCTTGCTGTACTTTGAAATCGATGAAGGGAAAATAATGTTCGAAGAAACTTTTAATTCCACCACTTTTAGTATTCACAAAGGAGTTTTTCTTATTGAGCTTAAGACTAAGAGGAATGGTACCTTTGCTCGATTCAAGCAAGATATCAGCTTCATGACTTGTTTCAAATTTCCCTCTTAACTGAGGAGCATAAGGTACTTCACCAAGGAACCTAACTAACTCACTTGCAGAAAATTCACTTACCTGATTAAGGAATATCAGCATTTCAGGATAAAATTGCCTGACAAGGCGATCTTGTTGGGAAAGGACGTTGAGATAATTCTTATCTAAAGAGTCCAAGAACTTCAACTCATCTCCGGACAAATGAGCTAAACGCCGAGCAACCAGGTACTCAAAGAGCGAACCTTTGACTTCATTGAAAAGCGCCTCTTTTTTTGTTTGATCCTGAGACATACTTTTATTGTGCCCAGTAAGCTTCCTCAAGTCCATCTTCTCTTTCAGGTAGTCCTCGAAGAAGTCGTGGTGAATTCTGACTTAAAACTTCAAAAGAAACTCGGTTAGCATATTTACTTATCTGCGAGATTGAAGAATAAGTCAGAAACTGAGCAACATGTTTTGGAGATTTAGGAACCTTCTGACGGTGATAAAGATTTGCAGCAAGATCATGAAGAACAGCTGCGAGTGCCGCATCACCTGCTCCATTAGTGTTCTTAATCATCATTGGCCCGCCACGGAAAGGATTGATGTGGGTGTAAACCTTGATCGGGGTCTTGCACTCACTTCGCATCATAGAGCGAGAATACTCGAATTTATTATATTCAATTAATGACTTCGTATGCAAGGCTTCTTTAGTTGGACGGGCCACATCAGAATCAACCAATGCACCGATATAAAGACCACGAGCCCCCACCGTAAGAAGAACCATGTCACAGAGATCTAAAACACTTTCTGCCGCAAGAAGTGGATCAGCAATTCCGGTCAGTGATAATGCCTCATCTTCATTCATAGCAACGACAGATACAAACTTAGAGATAAACTCCAAGAGCATCTCTTTTTTCTCTTGCACAAGTCCGCTGGTACCAAGTGATAAAACGACAGGAACATTAGCAGCTTTTGCAATTTCAACAGCTCTAAATGATGAACGAGCGATTGGAGAAGTTGGATCACGAAATGTATAAGCAGAAATAAGAAGAGCAGCAGATTTCTCAATCACTTCAACAGGTAAAAACTCTGGAGAAAGATCATTCATACAGCCTTTAGAGATAGCAAAGGTTCTTTCTCCATCTGGGCTTACAAAGCACAGTGCTCGGCCCATCGGTCGAGGGCATGGCTGTAGATAAGTTAAATTAACTTTTGAACTGGTATTGCAAATATATTTAAAAGCATAATCACCGACTTCAATATTCTTGTTAATAGTACCAAGTGCAACAGAGGGAGAATCAGTAAGAATAGAAAAATTGTGGAGTGTGTTTCCAACAGCTCCCCCAGGAAATTCACCTGCAATTCTTCCAAGCTTTTTTTGTTCTGAGTAAATTGTTTCCGCCAACTCATCATCGATAACGAAAGACTCGCCTTTTTTAAATTTAAACTCCAAAAGAAATTCGTCACTTACTGGTATTTCAATATCAACTAATAGTTGATCAATGCCCACGACATATACTTTTCCTGGAAGATTGATTTCGTCATCAAAAGAGCTCCGCTGCTTGTCTTCAACAGGGAAATAGTGCTTGGTGTTGCGCCGGCCAGGGAACTTCATAGAAATGACCTTGTTATAGTGAGTGAGGACTTTATAGCGAAAGCCTTTCACATTTGAAAGAGACTCATGGACTCTGGAGAGGATTTTATGGTAAATTTTTCACATGTTTAGTCTAGACCACCCTCAAAAAAACCCTCTTTTTGATTTTTACGCCCCTATGGGAAGCCACTATAGAGGACTTTTATCAATTCCTCACTCGGGTGAGAATATACCCTCAGAATTTGAGAAATACCTAAGTGGAGACCAAAGGGCATACAAAGAAGATGTTGATTTTAAAGTTAATGAATTAGTCGATATCAAGAAGCTCCAGGAAGCTGGCATTGCTGTATTAGTTGCACACGTTCACCGTGTCTGTATCGACCTTAACCGTGCCGAAAGCAACTGCGTGTTATTTTGGAAGGATAATACTCAAGGTAAGAAGCTTGTTACTCAGAATCCTAACTCTGAGGTAACTCAAAGCTTCATCGAAAAATATCACAGGCCATATTACGAAATACTCAAAGCTGCCCTTCAGGATTTAGAGAAGAGAAAAAAAGGGCTGGTTTCAATGGTAGACTTGCATAGCATGCCAAGTCGACCTACTGAGTACCATATGAAACAGAATCCAAATCAAAAAATGCATCGTGCGGATTTTTGTGTCAGTGATCGAAATGGAAAGACGGCCACTCCTGAATTTATTCACTTTTTCAGAGATCAGCTTGTGAATGCTGGCCACGAATCGAGTATCAATGATCCATATATTGGTGGATATGTTACAGAATATGTTGATAAATTTCGCACCAATAATATTCAAATAGAGATTAACCGCAGTATTTATATGGATGAGACAATTAAAGAACTTATTTCGTCTAAAGTTGAAAAATTGAAACCACTACTAACAGATGTTCTAATCAAAGGTTTTGAAGCCTTCGACACTTAGTGAACGACCATGTCTTCTGTTTCTTTTGATTTATCCTGTTTGGCTTTTTTCAGGTAACTATTTATTTTCTCTTCTGGACTTAAAACGGGAGCTTCCGGTGGTTTGTTAGAGATTAATTCCGCATTCCGCTTGTTTTCTCTTTCTTCAATTTCAATCCCTCTTTGTAAAATGATCTCAGGGTTATCCTGTTCATCAACATCCTGTCTTGTAGTGTAGGTTTTTCCATAACGCTTGAATGAGTATGTGTAGAGTATTTTAAGTTGTTTCTTAGTGTTTTGACCTCTTTCTAAATAGTAAATCATCTCTTTTAATAGTTCTACATTATCTGGGTTTTGAGACCAGGCAGAAAATAAATAAAGCATCCCTTCCTGGTCAATTTGTCGAGCATAATTAAGCTGTTTAAATTCTGTATACAAAAAACGGCCAATAGATTCATCAACGGGCGAGAACACTATTGCTTCGAGAAACTTTGATCTAAGATTCATTGACTCTAATTTGTTTTTTTCAGTTTTTAAAACATAAGAAAAAATAGAACCACTGTCCATAGTCATGATCAGTTCAACAATATAATCCTTGTCTTGTGAGCGAAGTTCAATGAGTGCCTGCTTGCCATCTTTAATAAGTCCATACTTAACGGTTTCTTTTGGCAACATTTTGGATCTTAGGTGAACGATATATAAATCATAAATCATTTCATCTATCGGTTTATCTTTAACTTCAACTTTATATGAGAAAACATCTCTCCATACCTCATCTAGATTTTTTGCGAGAATACGATTTCGAACGTAAGGGAGTTTGAATAATTCCTGACCCTGTGATTGATCCTGATATAGACGAGTAGGAAGTGTATAAACCCGAGAAATTTCTCTTCCTGTCGGATCTTGAAGAATAATTCCAAAATTTGGCGTCCCGGTCTTACCTTGCATTTCAACAATAGGAACGGTCTGAAACAATGGGTGTCTCGTTGGCATCGGAATCAAACTATTTCGAAGTGAAAAACCTTTCCATAACTGAACATAATCTTCTTTATAAATCGATATTGCTTCCAAATTAGGTGGCACTAAAGAGATATCGCTAGGCTTCGAAATTTCATAGAATCGATCTTTTTCTTGCCCACTTATCCAGTGTGAATATTTGTAATAGGGATAATCCACCACATACAGATAGGTCCCAACGATAAGGGTTGTTATAATAAGAAATACTCCGGCCAGCAGACGCATCCTAAACCTTTAATAAATCAAGCGTTTCGTTACTCCCTATATCGGAATTCAATTAAAACTCATGATATTTTTATAACTACCGATTAGTAGGATGAAATAGTCGGAGAATATATGAAAATACTTAGCGGAACTTTACTACTTTTAATACTTGCTACGTCTTGCGACAGTCCGCAGAGAAATCGATTAGCAACCACCGTAAATAACGGAAATGGATTGTCACAACCAAATGGTGCAACGGCGACAAATCCATGGGGAACTGCTGGGACAACAGGCGGCTCAAGTGGTGGTACATCGGGAAGCGGATCAGGTACTTCTACTAGGCCACCCGGCTTTGATAATTGTGATATCACTGCAAAATATTATGCCGCAGGCATTAACTATATGGGTATTTGTCAGAGTACTTTGGATGAAACATCGGTCGCAGTAAACTCAACAGTTTCTGATTCTGCACGCACCTGTTTGATTCCAACATATAAAGACCAATCTGGTAGTTCTACTTATCTTGGTAATCCGCAGTGTTTCGCCCCAGCACCTGGAGTTGTTATGGGACAACTTGCAAAAACACGTTCTGGATTCACTGATAAGGCCCTTAACGGGGTCATGGTAATAAAAGAGGCTTCTATTACGGCGTATTATAGATGTATGAACTTCTATATCGATTTTCCGGCAAGTGAGTGCCCTAACGGCCGAAACACAAATCAATATTGTGCTCAGCTATATCAACAATGCTACAACGGCGCTAATACAAATTCTTATTGTGCCCAGAAAGCAAATAGTGACATGGCGATAGAATGTAATAATTTTAAGTCAAATCACGCTTACATCGATATTCGTTTAAAATAATCTCAGTTCAAAAGTCGCCGGGAAATCTCACCGTCACTAAATATCTTGATCAATGATTCATGTCTTGTGACAAAAGATAGAATTGGAACAAAAATTTCATTTTTATCCTGATCTGGAATTAACGCCCCAATCACAATTTGATGAAAAACTTCAGGGTCTGCAAAAGTTCGGCAGAATGTTTTAACTTTCTGCTTATCCTCAATAGTTTCCACACTCCAGTCAGGTAGGGACAAAGTTGCCGGTATGAACTCCTCAAAACGTAAATACTCTTCAAACTGAAAGTCAGTTGGGCCAATATTCACGATAAGTTTAGATAGGTATTCGGACTTTTTAAGCCCTAACCACTCTAATATCTCCTCAGGTAAATAAAATTCATCCATAAAACCTCACCTAGGGTGGCAAAAGCTACCCTCTCAACCATCATATCACTCCAGAGGTAAGATAAAGAGGAGAAAAAGGGAGTCATATGCGCAAGATGCAGGAAGCACAAGGTCTAGATCAGTTAATCGAAGCAGGAAGCACCGGTTATCTGCCACTATTTTATCAGGAATGGATTACCGAATCATTTGCTGATAAAAGCGAAGTAAAAAGAATGTCATTTTCAAGGGCAGCGGAAACCGTCCACAAAATCTACCGCCAAATTGAAAGACATAACAGTATTGAAAGAAAAAAAACCGCCATTCAAGCACTAACCAATGATGATAGAAAAGACTTTGTTCTATCTTTCATGAAAATGGTTGAATACCGTGCTTTGGATAAATTAAAGGAACTTCACTAGTTGAATAAAATTTTAATTGTTCTCATTACAATTATTTTTTCCTTCGGCGCTCAAGCTGAGTACAGGGCCTATCAGTATTTGGTAAAGACCACTGACCCCTACGCTGTTGCTACGAAATCAAATGCCCAGTACATCGTCTCCACTTTAAATCCTCAAATGTTTAAAAGTTACCACGGTGGAAGCTTCGTTACCTTGGATCTACTGCGTACATGGATTTGTCCAGGCTACACGGGAAGCCGAAAGACTGTTTGTGAACATCCTTATGACAAGGATGCAAAAATATGAGCATACATGATATTCAAAAAATGAATGCTCGTCAGGTTGAGACCCTTCAACGAAAGAATACTCGAGAAATGACCCGCATTGAGCAAGGTCATGAAGAATTAAAGTCAGAAATGAAGAAGTCCAATGCAAGTGATTTGGTAAACCTGAGAAATGAAAATACTAAGCAGGTTAATAGTGAAAACGAGAAAAGAGAAAAAATATTAGAACAGATGAAAGAGCACTTGGATAATACCCAAAAAATGACTGATATCCGAATCAAAGACCTGAAAGAAAATACCTCAAAAGTGCAAAAGGTCGAATTTGATAAAGTCAGTGCGAATCGTGAAAGAGTGAAAGCAGAAGATGAGATCCACTTGGATGATCTGGGCCATCGCTTAAACACACGCCAACAGAAAATGGTTGAAGATAGCCAATACCACTTAGAAAAAACCAAAGAGGCAAAGGGCCAGGAATTTTCTGAAACTGAAGGGCGTCTTCAGACCAAACTTACCAAACAGAACAATGACTTTAGCCAGCGATTCAAAGAAGATAGTTTAAAACAACATGTGATTAAAGATGATCAAGATAAGCAATATAAAAAAGAACGTATGAGCACTCACCTTCGTCAAGAAGGAGAAATGGACAAGCTCACTACCACCCACAATAAAACACTTGAAACCAGAGACAAAACATTTAGAAAGGGTATCAAAGAACAAGACGTGGTGTTTGAAAAAAAATACGGCCAAACCCTGAATGCCCATTCTGAAAATCTTAAACGGCTTGGCGATCTTAATTCCAAGGTACTTTCAAAGCTGAAGGGTGATCTTTCCGAAACAATTAAATCATCAGTCCAGCGTTCGGATGACCCCTTTTATAGCTTCACCGAACTTAAACCTACATTAAAACAATTCGAAGACCGCGTAGAGATCTCTGTCGCGATTCCGGAGCATGCTAAAACTGATGTGCAATTAACTATGCACGGCAAGGAAGCAATTATCAGTTTTTCAAGACGCTATAATGATACCCGCAAAGAAGCAGGAACAAGCAATACACTTAATAAAGTAGAGTCATTCACTACGAGATTGCTAACTAGTCATCACCTAGATCCAAAAAGTGTCAAAGAAAAATATGATGATGGGGTTATGACTTACGTAATTAAAGGAAGCTAATTACCTAAGCTATTCATTCAGTAAAACAAAAGCCGAAAAATTTAGCTTAGTAATATGGGCCACTTCTTGAGTGACTTCCCTCACTTCAGCGCAGGGCGGACCTTTAGTGCAGAAGCGGTGCAAGTCCTTTAAAGATTCAATATCCCCTTGAGCAACTACTTCTACTGACCCATTGGGAAGATTACGCACATGTCCAACAATGGGAAGCTTATGCGAAATAACGTAATCAACCACACTGTAGCGAAAACCAACCTTCTGAACTTTACCAATAATATTTAAGGTCATCTGTAACATCCGCATATTGTGGCAAAAAAGTTAAGAACTTCGCAAGCATATTTGTTAGAATATAAAGTATGAGACGCCCTAAACTTGTCCATTTTTCCGGAGTTGAATCCGATCAATACATCCATGTACGGGCATCCATGTCATATTCATCTCAGGCCAAGTTTCATCTTTTAGAAGAGATCAATCAAAACTTAAAGGAAATTGTTCCAACCAAGCCAATTCAGAGTCTGGGCCTTTTATCTTCGAATGAATTTCGATTAAAAGTGATTGGCCTATCAGACACGGATGAGGAAACGACAATCAGGAGTTTTGATTCAGACAGTTTTGGAAATTTTAACTTTAAAATACCTCAACCAGAAAATGGCAGGGTGGCAAAGCTTAAGCTTTATGAAACTCGCTCTCACCCAGGTCTAGATTTACTTATAGGAAGCTTTATTCCTACCAAAATTAAAAATCCTAAGAAAATTTTTATTACGGATTTTGATAAAACTCTGGTTGATACACGTTATTCAACCCTGAAAGAAGTGTTTCTCTCACTAAAAAATCCAGTAAGTTACTTCCCACCAGTGGAAAGCTCTATTCAGCTGGCAAAAAGATTTATTGATGAAGATTTTCAGCCATTTGTTGTATCGGCTTCACCCCACTTTTATGAAAATGCCATTCGTGACTGGCTTTATCAGCACCAAATATTTACGGGGAATATATTTCTCAAAGATTATCGCAATATCTTTTCGTTTTTTGAGGGTGATTTATCCACCAAAGATATAAAGTCGCAAGGTTTTTATAAATTGAACACCATCGTCAACATACTTCTCATGATTGGTATCCCTGATGATCTTGTGCTGGTGGGTGACGGTTTTGAGTCGGATACAATTATTTACCTTACACTTGCAGCCATTTTAGTTGGACGCTACGATCCCTGGACCATTTGGAACCTGATAAAGAAAGAAGAATCTTTTAAACTAACTAATCAGCAACACTTTCGATTTTTATCTAAATTCTATCAGCTTAAAAATATGAGTGATGCCCATCCTAAGGGTAAACTTCAAATCTATATTCGCTGTAAACCACACATGCTTGAGCAACTTGAAAAGAGAACTTTTAATATGGATTTTGCAAATAACTTGAAGCACCATGTCCATTACTACATAGGTTGAAATGAAAACTATACTTGTCCCATTAATCGGTGACCCCAAAGAGAATCTCTACCAGCTAGGTCTCAAAGAAAAAGAAAGCTTTCGTCGTTTGGAAGCAAGGGTCACGGCCTTGTTGTCGGCAAATAATTTTCTTAGATATGGCCAAGATATTATTTCACGGGCCCGCGCACTTTTAAAAAAGAAAGATGATTCTTTTTTTAGTCAATGTATTGATGCCTACGCAGAGGGCCTGGGAATTGAATCCTCAGACTACATGAGTTTCATTTCATTATTTGAACTCGCTGCCCACTATGGTCAAGTCTATCCTGAACTCAAAGGCCTACTTCCTGGTTGTACGACACTCTTTGAAAAAAATTCCGACGGTTTTGTCCATAGTCGACTAGTAGATTTCCCCTTGATTGGTACTTTTAACGAAAATCCCAGACTCTATTACTGGAAACTTGAAGGCAGGCCAGCTGTTTTAAACTACTCTTGTGAAGGTTTGGCCCCACTCTTTTTTCAAACCGTTCATGATAGCGGCTTCAGTATGTCACTTCATCACAAACCGGGTCTAAACTACCACAAAGAAGGTCAAAGCATTTTCAAAATTGCGTTTGAAGGACTTTTTGAAGCTCCAAACATGAATGAGTTTAGAAGGGAACTTAGAAATAAAATTTCAATAACCAAATGGGGATTTTACATGTTAGACCTCAATGGAACTGTCATTTGCACAGACATTGATGGGCCTGCCATGAATTTTGAAGCCTTTAATTTAAATGAATCTTCACCTCTGATTTTTACCAACATCCCTCTTCATAACGATCCTGCTGGATTTGAGCATTTCATCGAATTCTGTCAACACCGAGAAATGTGGTTAAGAGAAAAATTGAATCGTCGAAAAAATCAGCACACACTGGATGTAATGACAGATGTTAAGGACCAGAAAATCCGTAAATGGATTCACCCAGTATCTACTCTTTCAACTGTTGGTGCCATACATGTGAATCTTGCTAAAGGAATTGTGCAAGTCAAAGAAGGCGAAGGTGCCTTAACCTCCTCTGATCCTATTATCGAATTTTCTTTAGAGGATCAAAGTGAACGAAAAATTCTCAAAAAAGCCGAGCCTCAATCTGAATTTGAAAAGTCCTGGAAACATGCCTCGCTTGCGCAAGGCCTTTTTGACGTTGGTGAACTAGATCAGGCCTATCATCACTTACAGATGGCGCATGCCATGATGCCTCACCCTGTTTGGAAGGAAATCTTCAACTTTTATATAAATGTATGGAACTTTAAGTTTGTTAGTAACAAGCGTGAACTTGCCCTGATTTACCGAAACATCAAAAAGATTACCCCACCTGACATTATGAAAGATCAATGGTTATTTCTCTGTATGCGGCTGGAAAAGAAGCTAGGATTAGTTTTAACCGTGTCTGAATCTCAGCTCTCTCCATACCTTCTTAGTGAGTTCAAACTTGAAAGAGAGGCATCCCTGACCATTTTTAATACATGGATGACACTTCTTTATCCTCGGATTGAACTTTTGGATATTTTCTCTCCTCATCATAAATAAAAAAGTGTAAAAGGTTAGCATGGGATTACTCTACGTGTTTCCAGTATCACTGGAAGAAAAAGACTTTGTTGAAATCAAAGACCAGACCATAACCTTAAAAACTTATGGTCTACCCTATTTATTTTGGGGATATGCTACGGCCGCAATCATGGTCATTTTAATTATGTTTTTGGCGGTTAAAGCACCTGTCCTAAAACTTATTGCTTTGGGGGACGAAACAGACGAAATGTTAGGTTTTGGTCTCCTGATTTTCATCGGCATACTACCAGTTTTTATTTTATCCCTATTTTTCTATGAAAAGAGAATCGTTAAAACCAATAAAGCAATTTCACTTGAGTACCGTTTCTTTGGCATTAAAGTGCTCTCAAGAATTTTTACACCAGCCACGGAGGAAACTTTCGTCATAAATCCCTACCTCTCTTCACCAAATCGGGCAAGAATTGAAGGAGGAGATGAGTCGACTGGCTTTCAAAATAAAGGTTATTTCACGCTTAGACTCAACACACTTGATGGAAGAAATATTCTTATTGATCGACATTCAAGAAAAGCTGATTTAATAAAATTAGCAGAACTTTTAAAATCAATTCCTTAAAGCTGATAATTTAAACCGACACCAACTCTACTTCCTACAAAAGATGGGGCAGTGGCACTGTAAGGCTTCGAAGAACTAAAGCCCGAAATTTTCGTGTAATACAGGCCGCCGTAAACTTCTAAACCCAAATTATTTCCCATTCGCATAGTCATGCTCCCACCACCACCAGAACTAAACCCATAACCGTTCACTCGAAACTCATCGGCTAAAGCATATGTGGCAAAAGGTATTCCAAGTAACTGCACGAAAGCTTTTAATTTAAAACGACTGGTATCTATAATTCTGGCCGCACCACCCAAGCCGATTTCTAACACACGATAAACTTCATCTTCTTCATTGGCGCTCATGATATTCATAAGAACTTCCATATCCCACTTTTTGGTCATGATCGCCCCGCCTCGAAGGCCAACACCATACCAATTCACCGTAGCTTTATCCTTTAGCTGGTCGTTCTCTTTACTAACTGTAATTTGAGTAGCGTAATTGAAAAGAGAAACAGAATAGTTATTTTTTTCTTGAGGCTGAGTTGACTTCTGAAATCTCTCCGCGACTATGACGTGCGAAGCCTCGCCTTCATTCTCAGAATTCACATCGGCCACACGAATATATGCAATTTTACCCGAAACTATAATTGGATATACTCGCTTTTTGTTACGGGCCACATCTCCAATTGTAACCACCTTCCCCCGACGAACAAATCCGACTGGAGAAGTCAATTGCTCATCAGCATAAATCACTGCCTTATCCGAGGTGACAATTGCCTCTTGGGCCGCCCAAGAATGTTGGCAAAATATCATGGACAGAAATAATGCGCTCACGAGGGAGAAATAGCGAACTAGGCGGAATTTAAAAGGAATAAATATTTCCATGAATTTCCGACCTTCTTAGTCTGAAAATGGTAAAATATGGTTAGTAATTCTAATTCTAACCCGACCCAGTAAAAAAGAGGAGCAAAAAGCACCGACAGCTAAATTTCTTTTGTGAGCTTCCGAAGAGTCGATTGAACTGGGTTTAACCTCAAGGATGAATTTATGAAGAGCCTTATGAAAAATTTAACGTTACTGAGTATGGGTCTAATGATCTATAGCTGTAACGAAAAGATTTCACCAGAACTGCAAACTGGAAATTCGACAACTATTCCATCTACCACCGCTCCAGATGAGTATTATTTTAGAGTTGTAAATAACTCCGCTACCGTTCTCAATTACAAACTTCATAGAACTGGAACAGGGAATGCAACTACAGAATGTAGTATTAAGTCTACCATTACAGCTTTAAGCAGCACGCTCTATCATGGAGAAGCCATAAGTGCTACGCCTCACGATTTGAAAGCTTACGATATTTCTTGTTACATGGAAGCAGAAGAGCTTTCTCTGTATTTTAATGGTCTTGATTTTGGTTTTGAGGCTTCAAAGAATACATGTGAATACGTTGCTTACTCTCCCTACTCATACTTCGATGTGATTCCTGGATCCTCAGCTACGACTTATGGTGGAATAACCTGCGGAGATGGAGTCGGCGATGCAGATGTTGCAGCAATCGCAACGACATATGGCTTCACCTATGGTGCAGGCAATACACCCGTAGGATGTAATCAAATGGTTGATATAGGTATTGGTCTCGTCGCATCGAGAACTGTGCGAGACATCCCTGAGGAGAACCAGACACTATGCTCATTTGACTATGAAACAAATGGCGGTGGCGGTGGAAAAAATTGTGACATTGGAACTATTGGTTTCAGCATTAGGAATGTGTTTGATAATGATACCGTCACTGCAGGAATTCAACCGGCCAGCACTAGCGTACCGACCGGCAATCACAAATGTGGAGGTTCATTAGCAGCTTGCGTGGAAGGACCAATAAAACAAATTGATTCTGAACTCATGCGCGTTTCTGAAATTTTAAATACTACAGCGGGCACAAATTTTACTCAGGATTACACATTACCCAAACTAATAGGAGTAAGAGGCGACCTGTATGATATTGTAAACTATCGTAAAGGTTTGGCCTCACAAGATTTAGATTTTATTTCTTATCTTCCGGCCAATGATTCCGACTGGGGAGATCCAGATTATTACAAAAGTTTCGATCCGAATTTAATGGAAAAGTTCGCTGCCAATAAATCTCCAGATAACGTTGAAATTATTAATGCTGCCGCGATCTTAGCTGAGGCGACTTTACCACATGGCTACACAAAAACAAAACTTGCTGCCGATCCATTCCTTGGGGTTGGTGGTGCTCGGGTCAATCCTTTTTACACTTTCTACTGTCTTGATCGAGCTTATGAAATCAAGGCAAGAATCAGAATGGTTGTAAGAGATTGGGACAGAGTATTTACAAGCACGACAAGCAGTCTAGAACTTATCTCAGATTCCTACGTTTCCCCTGCTTCAGACAGGATTCAGGATCTTCCTAATAGTGAGGTCGAATTTCCAGATGACCCAGGAAACTTTAACTTATATAATGATAAAGATGATTGGGATGTCCTAGTTTGGATGCAACGGTCAGATCCTAACGGGGTTGGTGTCTATGATTCAGGTGACACTTTATGGACACCGTGGACGGCACCTCCTGATCCATTAATACCAGTGCAATCATTGGGATGGTGGGACCCGAGTATTTTCCCAAATCAAGGACCAACAGAATAATTAAAAATAAAAAAGCCCTCGTGAGAGGGCTTTTTTTATGACTTCCAAATATTTTCTTTCAAATCTATTTTTCCATGTAATTTTTGACTTTATACTTAGAACCCATGAACCAAAAAATCAGAGCAAAAATCCCCATCAAAATTGCAAAGAACATGAAGTATCCAGTCGAAGCGATTGGGAAGAAATTAATTTTTGCAACGTAAGCTGTAATCAAGTTACCAAAGAAAACAGTTAATAACCAAATTGACATGACTGATGATTTCATCGCGCGTGGAGCTTGTGTATAAGCAAATTCAAGTCCAGTAATTGAAACCATAACTTCTGCCATCGTCATGACGAGGTATGGGAAGAACTGCCACATAACGTTTACTTTCGATTCTTCTCCACCCGCTTCCATAGACATCTGAATAACAGCAACGATAACAAAAGCGACAGCAGCTACAAACATACCCCAAGTAATACGACGAATCGGAGTTGTTTTAAGTCCCATTTTATCAAGTAGTGGGTAAAAACCCATTGAGAATAAAGGAATCAAACCCATAACCATAATCGGGTTCCAAGCAGCAATTTGAGAAGCTTCGAACTGCATACCCATGAAGTTCAGATCCATTTTACCGGCCTGAATAACCCATGAAGATCCATGTTGATCAAAGAGTGCCCAGAAAACTGATATAGCTGCAAATAATTTTGCAATATCTAGAACAGATTTAGTCGCATCGATCTGTTCCTGATTGTGCTCACCTAAAGCAGCATCAAGAAATGACTGACCGGCCTTTCTTTTGCTTTGATTACCAATAGCAGAAAAAAGAACAGCAAAGAAACCATGGCCATCAGATTTACTTGGTGGAACATGAACATATTTATTGCGACCCATCCAAAATACGATGGTTGCAAGGAACATAAGAATACCTGGGATACCAAAAGCAATAGAAGCACCGTAGTGCTTAAGTGTCCAAGGAGTTACGAGTGTTGAGAAGAATGAACCAAAGTTGATCATAAAATAAAACAACTCATAGACCTTCTTCAAAAGGTGTTGTTGATTAGCTTTAAACTGATCCCCTACGTGAGCAGAGACACAAGGCTTAATCCCACCAGAACCAACGGCAATTAGTCCTAGACCTACGTAGAGACCCATTTTGTTTTCCCAAAAAGAAAGAACAGCATGGCCTGCGCAGTAAACGAGTGAAAGATAAAGAATTGTTTTGTATTTACCCCAGATTCTGTCCGAGATGAAGGCACCCATGACTGGGAAGAAATAACAGAGTGAAGAGAATATATGATATGTGAAAGTAGCATCGCCTTCTTGAAATAAGAGAACCTGAATCATGAATACTGTAAGGATAGATTTCATCCCATAATAGCTGTAACGCTCACAGGCTTCGTTCCCCACAATATACTTAATTTGTGGTGGGAATTTGTTGTCGACTGCTTCTAATGTTTTAGAAGAGGCAATTGTCTGAGACATGCAGAACTCCTTATTAATTTCTCTACTTATTCGTTATCTTTTTTATCACTATCTTCTGTTTCACTATAATTGAAAGCTTTGGGTTTTTTGCCGCCGCCTAACTTCTTTGGCTTGGTCGGATCATCCGCCTCATTACTTTCCCAGTGACGATACCAATCTTCCGACGGTTTCTCTCGGTTTTTTTCCTCATTTTCTCTGACCGACTTTGCGACCTCTTCCCTCTTTTTAAGGATTGTTGTGGTGCTTTTTGACACTGAAACCTTGGAATTCTTCTCATGGGCAGAAATATCAAGGGTCACGTCACCTGTAACCTTGGTCTGGCAAGACAGTCGCTCTTTTGTTATGTGAAAGACATTCCCTAGCAGACGAAGTTCCTCAAAGGTTTGTGGAGTGAGATTCATTTCCCCAGACTTCACAACAATCATGCAATCACTACAAGTGGCACAACCACCACAGCTGGATTTAATTTTTTTTCCGGCCTTTTTGAATTGATTTAACAAAGTATCCTCACCATTTAAGGTGATCACTTCTCCAGAAGGCCAAAGGGTGCATTTATAATCGCTCATACTACTTTCTTTAATTGCTTTTCAATTGTCTCAAGGATTTTACCCTTAAGTGGTTTAAGTAAAAAATTGAGATCAACATTTACCAAAGCCTCTGTTTCAGTAAATTGAATATTAGCACTAAACCCAGTTCCCTTGGCGTTAATTGTGTGTGCTGCTTCATCAATTTTTGTTTCGGCCTTGACACCAAACTTTGCTATGACTTCTGGAATAAGTTTTTTAGCGGCATCGAAGCCAACTTTCTTATCTGCTTTTGAGTAAGGAACTTTTAAGTCCATTTGGAATCCTTTTGATTAACGAGTCCCAGTGGAACCAAATCCGCCTGTCCCTCTTTGCGTGTCACTTAATCCATCTGCAGTTACAAACTTTGCATGAAGAACCGGAGCAATCACAAGCTGAGCAATTCTGAGACCATGCTCTATTACATAGTCTTCTTTTCCAAAATTACCGACAATAACGTTTACTTCGCCACGGTAATCGCAATCAATCGTTCCGGGAGCATTCACAACCATGAGTGGTGACTTTAGGGAAAGACCAGAACGTGGTCTAACCTGAATTTCATATCCGAGTGGAATTTCCATACAAAGACCAGTGGGAACGAGTAATCGCTCCCCTGGTTTTATAATGATTGATTTTTTTTCAGGGATACTGGCGCGGATATCTGCCCCGGCCGCACCCTCTGTCGCATAAAAAGGAAGTTCAAAACTTGCATCATAGTGAGCAAGGATTTTTACTTTAACCTCTATCATACTACTTCGCTTTTTTAGCAATTGGAGCAATAGCGCGAATCGAAAGTTTGATTTTTCCGAAACGATCAACTTCCATAACCTTAACATCAATTTCTTGACCTTCAGTTAAGTAATCATTTGGATCATTCACACGTTCGTCAGCAATTTCTGATACGTGAACAAGTCCAGCAAGTCCTGCAACGATATCAACAAAAGCACCATATTCTTTAATCGTAACAACAGTACCTTTATAAACAGCACCGATCTTAGGACCATTTAATTGCATTTCTGCAAGAGCAATAACCTCATCGATTTTTGCAACATCAACACCAAGAACTTTAACAGTTCCGTCTTCCTGAACATCCATAGTAACTTTAAAGCCTTCTTGAAGAGCTTTGATGTTTTTCCCACCAGGACCGATAAGAGCACCGATTTTATCCTGAGGAATTTTGAACATTTTGATTTGTGGAACTCCAGCTTTAAAACCAGTACGGTGAGTCGCAATTGTTTTCGCCATTTCACCTAAGATATGAAGACGGGCTTCTTTTGCTTGAGCAAGCGCTTTCTGGAAAATCTCTTCAGAGATACCAGCAATTTTCATATCCATTTGAATCGCTGTAATACCTTCTGCAGTACCAGCAAGTTTGAAATCCATATCACCTAAGTGATCTTCATCACCTAAGATATCTGTTAGAATTTTATACTTATCGCCTTCTTTGATTAATCCCATTGCAATCCCAGCTACTGGGCCAGTCAAAGGGACACCAGCGTCCATAAGTGCCATTGATCCAGAACAAACTGAACCCATTGAAGATGAACCGTTAGATTCTAAAACTTCACAAGCAACACGAACAGTATAAGGAAAATCAACTTGAGATGGCATAGCTTTTTTAAGTGCACGTTCAGCAAGATTTCCGTGACCAATTTCACGACGACCAACGCCTCTGTAACCTTTAGCTTCACCAACCGAAAACGGAGGCATTGTGTAATGAAGGTAGAATTTTTCATATCCAACACCATGGATTGAATCGTACATCTGTTCGCCTTCTTTACCACCGATAGTAACGGCCGCAAGAACTTGAGTTTCACCACGTGTAAACAAACCTGATCCGTGAACTGAAGTAAGAACACTTGTTTCTGTTTCAATGGCACGAACTTTTGTTACCGGACGGCCAGCAATGCGCTTCTCTTCATTAAGGATGTCTGCTCTCATTAGTTTATAAAGAACTTCGTCTGTAACTTTAGCTGCTTCTTTTCCGAAGTCAGTAGTTTCAGTCAAACCAAATTTAGCAAAATTAGTTTTAAGTGATTCTTTGATTTTCTTTTTGAAATCAGCAGTTGCACCAGTGCGTTCCTGCTTATCGTTTACAGAGAGTACCTTACGGGCATCATCAGAAAATTCTTTCATGGCCGCAGTCATTAAAGCTTCATTTGGATTTACTGGAACGAAAGCACGCTTCTTCTTCCCTACTTCTTTTGTCATTGTTTCCAAAAGAGCACAGAAAGTTTTGATATGAGTGTGACCAAAAACGATGGCTTCCAACATATCTTTCTCAGATACAACGTTAGCTTCACCTTCAACCATGAGAATAGCTTCTTTAGAACCAGCAACAAGAAGTTCCAGTTCAGAAGTTTTAAACTCTTCTTTTGTTGGGTTAATAACTAATTTACCGTCAATTTTTCCAACCTTTATATAGCCCATTGGTCCATTGAAAGGAACGTTAGAAATTGCAAGACAAGCGGCTGCGCCTAAACCTGCAAGAACTTCCGGATCTCCGCCATTAGATTTGATAGAGAAAACTTGAGCAGTAATAACTGTTTCGTTTAAAAAACCTTCAGGAAAAAGTGGACGAAGAGGACGATCGATCAAACGCATGATTAAAATTTCAGCATTTGAAGGGCGTGATTCTCTTTTCATGAATCCACCAAGAAATTTCCCGGCAGCGTAAAATTTTTCTTTGTAATCAACGAGTAGTGGAAAGAAATCCAAAGCGTCGTTAACTTCACGGGCACAACCTAAAGTGACCAGAACCTGAGTTCCTTCACATGAAACCATAACTGAAGCATCAGCTTGTTTTGCAAATCGGCCGGTTTCCAGAGTGACTTCTTTACCACCTAGATTGATTTTAAATTCTTTTTTGTTGTTGATCATAGATTCTCCTAATGGATCAAACACAACGCTTACATACGTTATGCTTTTATTTGTTTGTTTTAGGGGGTGTTTTTCGAAGTCGGGAGTTTGAGAGATAAAGAGTATATTGAAATTGAGTCGATCTACTTTTTATCTCTGAAAACGCTCCTGTAACCTCTATTTACATCCTAAAAATAAAAGGGGCCTATAAAGGCCCCTTCTTAAAAAATTTACTTACGTAGACCAAGTTCAGCGATTAACTTGGTATAGCGAGCTTCATCTGTTGCACTTAAATGCTTTAACAGCGAACGACGTTGACCAATGATCTTCATCAAACCTCTCATTCCTGAGTGATCTTTCTTGTTTTTCTCGAAGTGTGGTGCAAGAGCTTTAATCTTCTCAGTGATAAGAGCGATTTGAACTTCTGTAGAACCAGTGTTCTTGTCGTTAGTACCGAACTTCTTTACGACTGCAGCCGTTGTTTCTTTAGTCAGCATGTTTGTCTCCATTGCCCAAGTATCAAGCTTTAATTTGAAACCTAGTACAAGGTCTAGGTAGCGTTATTGCCACCGTTTCCTCGATTAATTATATGAACTTAAAACAGGTTTTACCGAATAAAATCAGACATGTAAATCTTTAATTGCTCTATGAGCCGCTCTTCGACTTGGCGTATTCTTTCTCTTGAAACACCATACTGATCAGCAATACTTTGGAGACTTTCAGGCGCCTCACTAAGTAGTCGTTTTTTAAAGATTTCCTGATCACGGGGCTTGAGACCTTTCACAAACTCGCCCAGATTTTTTTGAAGGATGTCTAGGTTTTGAAGGTCAGCAAATTTTTCTTCCGGATTTTCATCATCATCACCGATGATATCCCCTAATGTTTGACTCCCATTGTCATCGAATGGTTTATCGAGACTTACTTCCTGCCCAAAACTTCCTAGGCGATGATCCATCTCAATTACGGCCTTCTCTGAAACCCCAAGATTTTGTGACAGCAGCTTAACGTCAGGGTTAATTCCCATGCTTAATAGGCGTTGTTTTTCACGCATCAGATTATAAAACAGTTTTTTCTGTTCCTGAGTTGTTCCAATCTTTATCAAACGAAAATTATCCAAAATAAATTTCAAAATGTATGAACGGATCCACCAACTGGCATAGTAAGAAAGCTTGGCACCTTTCGCAGGATCATACTTAGAAACCGCCTTCATAAGACCGATATTCCCCTCTTGAATAAGATCCATTACATTTCGATAGGCGTTCTTATATTCAAGAGCAATCTTTACAACCAGGCGTAGGTTAGCAAGGACTAATTTCTTTGCAGTTTCAATATCCCCTGTTTCCAAGAGTTGAAGAGTCAGTTCTTTCTCTTCTTCAATGGTTAACAATTTGTGTCTGGAAATTTCTTTCAAATAAAGCGTCAAGGGGTCTTGAACTTTTAGCTCTGATGATTTGCGAATGGCCGGCAGAGACGCTGCGATTTTCGGGATGATTGAGTCTAAATGAATTTCAATCACATCAGATTTCTTAACTGCCTTTGAGGTTTTTTTTTCTGAAATAATTTCCGGAGATGGCTCCGTTTTTTTCTTTGCCATATGTATCAAGATGGAAATTGCATGTTATAGGTCTATTGCAGATTAATCAGGATAAAAAGAAAAGTCTATAAATTTAACTTAAGCCGTCCCGCTTTCACGTCAGCGCGATAACGCAAATAGCTTAAAGCAAATACCCCATAAGTAAATTTGACTGGAACTTTAAGTATTTCTTCTTTATAACTGTCAAACATTGGCCCATTATAGACCAAGATCTGTTCAACTAATTCCTGAACGATGTGTCTGGAAAAATCTTCATTCCACATCTTTTGTAAAAATAATTTTTCTTTATTTTTTAACTGAAAATCAATGTACTTCGATACCTGATCTCTGAATTTGATTCTTCCCTCTTCATCGATATTATTTGTAAGCTCTATCCATTTTGAACGGACATGCCGAATATAATTTTTAGAAAGATTAAGTTCAAAAGATAAGGCCAGCTTATCAGTATCGTCCATAATTCGGTCCATCTCGCCCAGAGTAACTGAAAAATCAAGCAAAAAGCCATTAGTGCGAATCGCGGTATTGTCTCTTCGCGGTTGTGCCTTTATTTTTAATGACTCTTCAAACAGCATCTCTTTGGAAAAATTTTTTGTAACCTCAGTGGCCCATGTTTGCCACCTTTCTTCAATGCTACTTTTAGCAATAACGGGCAGGTCTTGATAGCTATCGACACCAAAAATGACATCAGGAACGCCTGTCATAAGTGAAATAAAAAAATTCGTTTCAAAAATGGGGTCTTCCATTTCCATTTTTTTTATCCACGTTTTAACGGCCGGAATACTATTTGCAGTCGAGTAATCCTGAAATTTGAAATGATGACAATAGAGTTTCGCCAGATCAGTATAAAGACCTGTCGATCCAACTGAACGGGGAAACGACTGCTGAAATTTCCCCCATGAAACTTTTCGGCAAATAAGATCGGTGCAACTAACTTGAACCGTATCAGAACTATGGACCTGACTAACTTTCTGAGAATCAGTGTCGTACTTGTCTTGGACACCTGTCATATTCTTTATCATAAATGCCATAATAAAACGATTATTAAGGTAGGGAACCATCATCCGATAATCCACAACATCTCCACCCCATGAGCACAATGACTTAAAATTATTGATGGCCTGATCAAATTCATTTGAACGGCCTTGAACAGAATCCGTTTTAGTTTTATAGATGGCGGTCATGAATGGCGAGCCGTCAACAGTTGGTATAAGTTTGCTTTGAGGATTCTTGTAATAATAGTTTAAAGACTGTTCAATAAGTTTTAAGGAAAATACTGTTATGTTTTTTGAGCAATAATTTTTAACGAGGTTATTTGTGAGTTTCTGATACGCTTCTTCGCTCACTTCAAATTTTTTTGCATAGGCCCCAATTGCCTTAATGCTAGTATCAAGTCCAATATACTGAACAGTCGCTACCATCGAACGCTTCGCCTGCTTCTCCATCCAGGCAGTTGCATAGACAGGTGGAGAGTATAGCCCGCAACTCTCTTTTAAAAGTGCTCCACTGTTGTATGTACTTTGGTAAAGCCTTAGTTTTGTGTTTTCGCCTTCAAGGGATTTATCGTAGATATCACTGAAGATATAATTCAAAGGATCCTGCTGAAACTCATTTACTGCTTCACCTAAAAGAATGCCCTCCACCGGAACCAAGGCGTATAGTGAAGAACTCAAAAATAGCAAATACCCGACTAGTATACTTTTCATAATGTGCTTTATTAACTTATCGGCGAATATTTCGATAGGTTAACTATGAAAGTCATTTTACTTGTTCTTATTTTCACCAGCTTCTGGTCCTTTGCGGGTCCGGGTAGTATTCCCGTTCGGGTGAATGTGGAGTCGCCCTTTGCAACACAAGGCCTCCTTAGTCGAAGGGGCGAGCTAGACCCCCCCTCTGAACTGTTTGGTACAGATGAACTCAATCAGGTCTTATTCTCGGATATGCATGAACAAAATGCTAACCTAAAAAAGGTTAAGTTTTATCTGCTAAATGGAGAAACAAGGATGGCGCAAGTTCATCTACGCAAACTTGCCTATACCGAAACAAAACTCAAACCCATTATTTACCGATATCTAGGAATCCTTTCATTTATTGAAGGAAAATTCCAAAAATCTTATGAATATCTAAGTGCCAAAGAACTTCAATCGCTGCCTCATTATTCAAAAATTTGTGCCTTAAAGGTGCTCAACCAGATTGTGCTTAGTAATGTCACTTTGCTTGAAGATGAATGGACACGTTGTCAGTTAGAGAGCTTTAAACATTTTAATTCCGGAAATTATGTTTGGATTGAAACTTTGGTTCAAATGAAGCTTAAACCAAGAATCGGTCTGACCAAAATACCTTTTAAAAACCTTAAACTTTCGTCACTGGACAATGATCAGCTTAAAATTTTTTTAAAACTTGCGTTGTATTTAAATCAAGAGAAGTTAATTGAGCCAGAACTTACAGATTTGGACCAAATGCAAATTAAAGACACTGAAGTTAGAGAGTTGATAGGACAGTTATATTTTCGTCTCGGTTATTTAGCAAAATCTTACCGTTTTATCGAAGATCTGGATTCGCCAAATGCAGAAAACATAAAAGGTAATCTCTATGTATTAAGACAAAAATATGAACTTGCTTACGCTCAATTCAAGCTCGCCTTAGAAAAGAAACAGAACTCTCAAAATGCGATGGAAAGGATTCTTCCTTTGGCATGGCTCTTGGGCGACTGGGAAGAAGGGGCCAAAATTGCAGAAAGAGTTATAGCCTCACCACAAACTCAGATTAATAAAATGGCATTGATTTCTGCTTTTTATACCCAAAAGGGTGACTATGCCAAAGCAAAAGATGTCCTTGATTCTATTGTATTGCGCTCCCGTCGGGGAACTGAGATCGACGTAACTCAACTCCACAGTTTTGTGGGCCTCATGCAAAATAAGCCTGACGTGATAAAAAAACAGGCGGCCCTAAGTTGTGCCCAGTTTGATATGATTAATTGCTGGCTTAGTTTTCAAATGGATCAGTGGGACTCCTTTCCTCTCAGTATAAGACGCCCAGATAAAATGCTGGTCAAAAAAGACTGGGAGAAACTTACCCAAGAAGATCTAGACGAGCCTTTAAAAGAAACCATCTACGTCAATCAGCTCGATATTGAGGAGCTTGATGATAAATTGATAAAGCTCACGCAAGATGCCCCTTAAAATCATTATCATTCACGGTCTCAACAACAATATGGATAGCTTCATCCCTCTGGCACATAGCCTTAAGGCCTTGGGGTACGAGACAGAAATGCTTTGCCTGCCTGGTCATGGAAGTAATCGTGAGGAAACCAGACATATCAAAACAGCGACCGAACACTTCGAGCGAAGTATGGAGAAATTAATTCAAGGTCCCTACGCAGTCATCGCCTTTTCCCAAGGCGCACTCTACCTACAATTATGGCTTGAAAAAAATAAGTTACCATTGCCTCAAGCACAAGTCCTACTAGCACCTGCACTATTCATTCGTCATTTAATGAAACTAGATCTGTTCATGTCGAAGCTTCCATCGTTCATGTTTATTCCCAGTACAATGCCTCGAAAACTCAGACGCTATAACAGTTTAAATATATGGGAATATCGAACTCTTTTTAATAAGGCCAAAGAATTTCAAAAAATCAATACGCCTATGAAAATCCCCACTTTAATACTGGTCGATCCTAATGATGAATTAGTTGATGCTCAAAACATGAAGTCAGTATTGGAAAACAGGCAATCTGGAGCACGAATCGAATTTTACGAAAGAAAATATCTTCAAGGCAGACGCCCTGGTAAGTATCATATCCTATTTCACCCTGATTATTTTATGCCTGATGACTGGGATCATTTTATATCTAAGATCACTCGTTTTTTATCAGGTGAGTAAATGCAAAAAACCCGCTTTCTTAACTAGAAAACGGGTTTTAAAATGTATCTGATATTTTTCTGTTAACTATTTATCAAGCGTAATTTTATAAAATCCACGGAACCCATCTCTTTTGAACTTAACTTTCTGATAGTCTGCTTTTAACAAATCATCATGAGTCAGGTGAGTCGCTCCACAAGAATTATAGTCCCTTTGGATTACGCTATAATGAACTTTCTTATTCATTAAATCGCCTTGTAAAGTACATCCAAAACGTACCCATTGCCCAAGAGGAATCGAAAGACTTGCACTTCTATTTTGTGTCGAAGTGCTCCATTCTTCACTTTCCCAAGAATGACAAACGATATTGTAGGCATCTTCCAGAACTAGAAAATAATTATTTCCTTTTCTTTCAAGGTCTAAAATATCTGTACCCACATCAAAAGAAATCATGGAACTTGGTCCGATTCTTTCATGCTTAAAGCTAATATTACCCTGTGCAACTTCGTGACCTTGTTCGCAAGAATCTAACCACTCGCGTGACAGAAAATTGTATGGACCAGAATGTGAAACGCTTGCTGCTTCTCCAACTGATGCAGGAGCACGACTAGAGTGCCCCGGAGAATACGGCTCAGCCGAATTATTCATTTCATACCCAGTATTACGGCCATAATTCGCGACGTATCCTTGGTCCTGGCCATGGCCGTATTGACCATATCCCGTGCCGTATCGGTTAGCTCTTGAACCATATTGCCCTCGACGGCCCGAATAGTTCGCGGCACTTCTTGAATCGTATGGTGATTTAAAATAATTATAATTACTGTTGTGACCGTAATCTACGTAGTCCTGTCGGAAGCCTCTGTTATTTACTGGCTGATCCTCTAGAGCAACTAAGTCGTGGTCATAATGAGCACAAGAATAAAAATTCAAAATCATAGAAAATAATAATAGGTTCTTCATAATCCCTCGCTGTTTAACTCAAAGGCTAGTCGGAAGGAAATAAATTTTACTTTAATGGTTGTTTGTGATGGTTATTAGAAAGCGTAAGAAAGGCCCAAATTGATTCCGTAACCGACAAAGGAGAGTTTTTCGCTCTTGTATGGTTCAGGAAAGTTTATTGTCGCCGACTGAATTTGCCTTAACAGTAAGCCTAAAAAGAAACTCAAATTTTCTGTTGCTCTAAGATAATTATCCAAGCTAAGTTCAGCTCCATAAGCGTACGTGCTTTCATTAAACGTATTATCTTTTAGATACTCAAGATAAGGAATAAAGAGACCTTTTAAAACAAGCTCGGTTTGGTACTTCCTTGTCGTTACAAATTTGTAGCCGATTCCAGCGCCAATTTCGTAGGCCGTATACGTCACATTGGCATCGTAGGCCTTAAGTAGTGATCCTGTGAAGTGATAGAGCAAGGCGTCTTCCCGAGCGGCCCTAAGACCAACGCTAAAGCCTTTCCATGTAATGTCTTGGTAAGTTAAAAAAGAGATATAGGACAGAGAGACATCAAGATCTGCCCTCGTTTTAAGAGGAGTGGTGTCGACTAAAGACCGATGTATAAACCCAATCTGATGAGCAAAGACTACCTGATATACGTCCAAGGTTTGACCAATAATTTCAAGTCTACGACCCTTGCGAGATTTACCCATTATGTTTCTTAATTCTGGATCATAATAGACAAAAGCATCATTGGATATGACAGTGCCAGTGACATTCTCTGCAATGGTCTCAGCAAGTCCCTTCATAGGTATAGCGAGTAATAAAAGGAGATATAGTAAAATAGGCATAAACCAATTTTACCTCAAACTTGAAAAAATTGGCCTGAAATAATTCAATTTTATCTTTTACTAACTCTGAGGCTTAAACTCTTTGCCATCAAAGTTAAAGATAACTTCTTTATCATCATATTTCGTCTTCAGATTTACCGGGCGCTTCCAAATCGCAAATAAATTACGAAGCGTCTCATTGGCAAAGTTCACGTCTAGATCTACGCCGTAATGGACATGATTGAGAAGAAGCTCCTTACGATTCATGTAGTTTCCATCTTCGATTTCAATGATTGGCTGTCCAAAGTTGGTTAACTGAGATAGAAGTTTTTGCTTTATCGCATTGAAGTCTTTTGAATCAATCTCGAAGCGACCTGAACGTGGGTTATATTTGTAAGTGAACATTTGCTGGCGTTCACAAAAATCCGGAGTCAAGAATTCGTCAATAAAAGAAATGTCATTATGAGATTTACGGACTTCGAAAATTTTCTCGCGCCCCTTACCTAGTTTGGTGTCCCATTCAATTTTATCTTTCATGCTTGGGCATTCATTATAGTCTTTACCAAACATACCGCGGTTCCAACGATATTCAATATCACGCATAAGCTCTATTCCGACCTTATACGGATTGATGTTTTGCTTACTCATGTGCATAACACCAGCATGTTTATCGGCAAAATCCACGATTTCGGAGGCATCTAATGCCCTTTGAGTCATGATAGTTGAATGCCAATAACTGGCCCAACCTTCATTCATTATTTTTGTCATTCTTTGTGGAAGAAAATAATAGGCTTCTTCGCGCAAGATCCCAATAATATCGGCCTGCCACTCCTCTATTGGAGCATGTTGAATTAAATAGCCCAAGACATCTTTCGTACTGGCATGGGTTCTTTCGGCAGAAATATTTTCAGCGACTTCTTCTTTTTTCTCATCTTTTTTTGAAGTACGAGTTTTTGTTCTCATAAACGACTTAAGGGCCGCAGAACGGTCGTCGATGAGGTAACCGTCATCTTCAGATTCAACTCTTTCTTGATCAACTAATTCTTTACGGCTCCTTTTCAGAGCAGACGTTTCATAGAGTTCATTGATGTCTAAAAGATTTTCCAATGAGAGAACTTTATCAATGAAAGTTTCAACGGCATCGGCACCATAGCGGTCCATATAGCGTCTGATTTTAGTCCCATGATTGGCCATAACATCCATCATGTTTCGATTTGTATTTCCAAACCAGGCGTTGTTTTTGAAAAAATCATTATGTGCATAAACGTGGGCCATTACAATTTTCTGATCAACCCAATTATTAGCTTGAAGTAGGTAGGCATAACAAGGATTAGTATTTATAACCATTTCATAAATTTTCTGCAGGCCATAGGCATAGCCTTTAGAAAGCTGATCGTAGTCCATACCAAATTTCCAATGAGGATATCGTGTAGGAAAACCACCTTGAGCGGCAAGGATATTAATTGTGTCGTAATCACAAACTTCAAAAACTTGTGGAAAAAAATCCAAACCATAATCTATGGCATATTTCTCAATTTGATTTTTAAGCGCCAGCAGTTCACCCGAAATTGGCTTCGTTCGGATCATCTATTTCCCCTTGCCTAGGAAGTCTTTAATGGAATCAAGGATTCCTTCTTTATTCTTAATTTTGCTTAAAGTAAGCTTCTCATTATCTGCACCATATTTTGCAGTAAGGTCCTTATAAAACTGACCTGAACCGTAACGACTCTCAACCTGGCCATAGCAAAACACATTGGAAGCAGGAAAGATGTGATTATCCAAAAGATCTAGACACAATTTTGTATCATCGGCCGACCAGTTATCGCCATCAGAGAAATGAAAAGGATAAATATTCCATTCATTTGGATTGTAATCTTTGTCGATGATCTCTTTGCACAGGCTATAGGCCGAAGAAATAAGAGTTCCTCCGCTCTCGCGAGTACGGAAAAAAGTATGCTCATCAACTTCTTTAGCAGTTGCATCGTGAATGATATATCTGATTTCGATGTCTTTATACTGAGATTTCAGCCACAAATTAATCCAAAAAGATTCTGTTCGAACAATTTCTTTTTGTTCATCACCCATGGAACCAGACACATCCATCATATAAATCACGACAGCTGCATTCTGCATTTCAACTTTTGTGTCTGATGCTCTATAGCGAAAATCGCGACGAATAGGAATGACTGCTGGGTTTTCAGGATCATAAGAATCGGATGAAATCTGACGCTTAAGTGCCTGCTTATATGTTCTTCTTAAATGACGAAGGGAATCTGGTCCTGTCGTACCAATGTTTGTGTAACGATTAACTTCAGATTTAAGAGATTTTTTACCCTTCGGCTCGATATTTGGGAGCGCAAGCTCCTCACCTAAAATTCTCGCTAATTCCTCAAGTGAAAGCTCAACTTCTAATTCCTTATTACCTTCGCCCTCTCCAGTCTCGCCTTGACCGGGCTGACCATTAGGATCTTGCTGTCCATTAACCGGATCGCCAGGTTTTCCCTGACCCTGCCCCATTCCACCTTCAGATTTGTCACCAAATTTGAAACGAGGAATATCGATACTAGGCATCGGCACCGTAAATTTATCAGTTCCCTTCGGAATTATCTGGGATCCGTGAGAAACATACTTGCGTAAGTTATCACGGATTTTCCCTTTTACGATTTTCCGAAAGCGGGCATGATCACGTTTTATTGGATGATCCACTCACAAACCCCTTATGACTTAATTGAGTCGCCCTTGGCAAAAATGCTGGCCACAAAGTTAAGAGCATCAGTCGCGCAAATATCACAATAACCAAAGTTCTTAATCAAACGGCTCTTAACTACTTCAATTTTCTCCTGGGTTTGTTTATCAACCACATTGGAAATAATCGTTGTAAGTTTAATCGTATCGCGCTGATCTTCAAAAAGTTTTAACTCAAGAGCTCTGTGAAGACGCTCATTCATTTTGTAATCAAATTGTTTCCCTTCAATAGCAAGAGCACCAATATAATTCATAAGCTCGCGACGAAAATCATCCTTGCGAGACTCAGGAATATCAATTTTCTCTTCAATTGCGCGCATAAAACGTTCATCCGCTTCTTCTAATTTGTTAGAATACTTGTTACGGATTTTCTCTTTTTGCGTATAGGCCTTAACGTTATCAACGTAATTGGCACATAGAGTTTGAATTGCTGATTCATCAACAGAAATTGCTTTTTGAACATCATTTTTGACGATGTCTTCATATTCTTGACGGCACACTGCCAACATCTCACGGTACTGATCCAATTGATCAGGGGAATTTACCAAAGCGTGATGTTTAAGACCTGATTCAAGTTCATTGAATACCATGAATGGATTCAAGCAACCCACGTGACCATTTTTCACCAAGGCGTTTGAAATTTTATCCTGAATATAACGAGGAGAAATACCTTCAAGGCCTTCGCGAACAGCTTCTTTACGAAGCTCTTTCACATTGTCTTCGTTATAACCAGGAAGGGTCTTACCATTATAAAGTTTCAACTTTTGAAGTTTAGTAAGGTCAGACTTTTTCGGCTCTTCTAGACGCGTGAGAATTGCCCATGTAGAGGCCATCTCAATAGTGTGAGGAGCAATGTGAATATTCGGTATCGTGTCTTTGTTATAGTCTTTACGATAAATTCGAGTTTCTTGATCAAGACGTGTAATGTATGGCACATCAATTTTCACTGTACGGTCGCGAAGAGCTTCCATAAATTCATTTGATTGAAGCTTGCGATATTCCGGCTCGTTGGTGTGGCCAAGAATAACAAGGTCAATATTGGTTTGAGCGAATTTTTTAGGTTTGATTGATTGCTCTTGAGAAGCACCTAATAAATCATACAGGAATGCCACATCAAGCTTCAACATCTCGATAAATTCAACAATACCACGATTTGCGATATTGAACTCTCCATCAAAGTTGAATGCACGTGGATCTGAATCAGACCCATATATTGCAATTTTACGATAGTTAATATCGCCTGTTAATTCTGTTGAATCTTGGTTCTTTTCATCTTTTGGTTGAAACGTACCAATACCTCGACGATCTTTTTCAGAAAGGATAAGGCGCTTAACACGAAGGTGTTTCATGACCTTATTCCAATCGCCATTATACTTGAGCATAAATTCATTCAAAATGAATCTGCAGGCCGGATTAACTTCACCTTTAATTTTTACTTTATAAATAGATTTATTAACTTTTGCGAGTTCAACCAAAAAACGATCTCGAACTTCTAGAGGAAGAAGTTTAAGAGGCTCTTCGTGCATCGGACTTGCAAAAACTTTCTGGCCACCAAGAATTTGTGACCCTTCATCATCAACCCACTCGTAGGTATAAAGTGCACCTTCATCTGTGCGAGAATAATGCTCCAAACCTTTCTTTAAAAGGCGAGAAACCGAAGATTTTGCAGAACCAACAGGGCCGTGAAGAAGAAGAACCCTTTTCTCAGTCCCGTATCCCAATGCTGCTGATTGAAAGAAGTTAACCATTTTCATTAAATGAACATCAATACCAAAGATGGCATCTTTTCCATTCTCAAAAGGGTCATCAAAGAAGTGATAACGAATAACGTCTTTCTTATATTCAGTGTACTGAGAAGTACCAAAGCTAATAATCATGTCGTAAATGCGCTGAAAAGAATTCCGCGCGATCTTAGGATCTTTCATCACCATATCTACATAATCTTGAAAACTCCCCTGCCAATGCAGATGTGAGAAATCTTTTGGATTGTAGTGTTGCGAGATAAAGGATTGAATATCGAAATTTGCCATGGACTCCCCCTGAGGCAGTTTTGGGCAGATAAGCCCTTAATTTATTGTACCCGCTAAGGTTATCTTCTCCAAACATATCCGCCAAGGCGGCAAAAGATAGTTGATCGCTGGATGCTTCTGCTCAACTACTCGCCTTATTGAGTTTGTATTTGACTATAATTGACTTCACTCTATCATTAAGAAGTATAAAAACTTTTTTTAGGGTCGAAATGGGAATAATCTGTGCTGGTGATTCAGATATTGGTAGAAAGCGAAAAACTAACCAGGATTCGATCTCTATAGATAATAAACATCATTTCTATGCTGTCGCAGACGGTATGGGCGGCCACAATGGTGGTGATGTTGCATCTCAACTTGCCGTTAAAGTCATACCAGAATTTATCGCTCAACACCCCTCCATGGAAGCCCAAGCTTTAATGAAAAATGTAATTCATGAGGTTAATCGATCTATTTTGCAAAAAGCAGAAGAAGAACCGGCCCTGCATGGGATGGGAACAACTCTGTCAGCTATTTATGTAAATGGTCCGACATTAGTAGTCGGAAATGTCGGCGATTCCCGCGTATATATGGTCAACAGCAATAAGATTTACCAAATGACACGTGATCATTCCTTTGTTCAAGAAAAGCTGAATATGGGCATTTATACTCGCGAAGAAGCCGTCAAAGACCCTCAAAAGAACGTTCTTGTGCGGTCAGTAGGTTTTGAAGCTGACATACTTGTGGATGTTTTCAATTACCGGATATGCAAAAATGACATCTTTATGATTTGCTCTGACGGATTGCATGGCAAAGTCAGTGATGGTGATATCCTTCATATAATTCAGAAAAATATTACCGATCCCTCAAATTGCACTATGGACGATGTTGAAGGGGCAGTAAAAGAGCTCATTCAACAGGCCAATGACAATGGTGGACAAGACAACATTTCAGTTATTGTGGCAGTCGCCCAAGCTTAAGCTTACTGAACATAATTGTTCCCAATTCTTCGTCTTAGACTTAAAATAATCTGCATGGATAAATACTACACCGTGATGGTTGTCCCCGAGAAACAAAAAGGGGTCAAAACCTTTCGCATCCCAACAGCATTGTTTAAATCACTCGCCTTTTTGAGCGTGATGTTTTTTATGCTTATGGGGGTTCTGGCCTACGATTATTGGAAAATTCTTCAGCAAGTTTATGAGAACAAACATCTGTCGATTGAAAATCGACAATTAAAAGAACAGATCCAACTTTTTCAGATGAAGATGAACACTTTGGCAGATGACTTAAAACGAATTAATACATTTGAAAAAAAATTACGTGTGATTACTGGTCTTGAAGACGTTAGTTCTAAGGGTGCTCTTTTTAAACCAGAGAAAGAACCGGACAAGGATGAAACTTTTTCATTAGACGATCTTAATACTTCTCTTGATCTTAAAATCGACACTGAATCAATTGAAGACCAACCAAAGTTCAAAGAACTCAAAACTCTTTACGATAAAAAAATTGCAGCGAATCTTGGTCTAGAAAGAAGTTATCTGTTAACGAAGCAATGGTCTGACCTTGCCCGTAGAAGTTTTGCTCTTTCATCTGACTATGCCAAATTTGACTTCAAGTATTCACAGGTTAAAGACATTGTTTCAAATATTGAAAGCAACATCCATGAATTAGATGAGTATTTGCTAGACAAGGATTCATTTCTTAACTCAACACCAACAATACTTCCAGCCGATGGTTGGATAACGAGTTATTTCGGTCAGCGTATTTCACCTTATCTAAATAAATTAAAAATGCACGAAGGTTTAGACGTTGGTGCCCCATACGGGACCCCAGTTCATGCTCCGGCCGACGGTATCGTTACCTTCTCAGGAGAAAAAGCTGGATTTGGAAAGTTTGTTCAAGTTGATCACGGTTATGGGATTGAAACTATTTATGCCCATAATCAATCTTTGAGTGTGCGACCTGGACAAAAAGTAAAACGTGGCCATCTTTTGTCAGCAGTTGGGAATACTGGACACTCAACTGGCCCCCATCTTCATTACGAAGTTCGAGTTAACGGCATAGCCGTTGATCCATTATATTTTATATTAGATTAGATAAAGAAAAGGTTCTTCATTATGTTACATTCGATGATGCGCAAATTTTTTGGGACAAAGCAAGACCGAGATATGCGTGCCCTTAAACCGATTTTAGATCAGGTCAACTCTTTGGAACACAAATACAAAGTTATGACCGACATTGAACTTCAATCTCAAACACAAATATTTAAAGAGAAACTACAAAAAGGTAACGCAACAATTAGCGATATCCTTCCAGATGCTTTTTCCGTTGTTCGTGAGGCCAGTCTTAGAGTTTTAGCGATGAGACATTTTGATGTTCAAATTCTTGGTGGACTTATTCTACATGAAGGGAAAATTGCTGAGATGAAAACTGGTGAAGGTAAAACCCTCACAGCCACTCTTCCACTTTACTTAAATGCGTTAACTGGCCGTGGAGCACACCTTGTAACCGTCAATGATTATCTAGCTCAACGAGATTCCCATGAAATGGGAAAACTTTATACTTGGTTGGGATTAACAGTTGGTTGCATCGTTTCTAATATGGATGATGAAGATCGTAAGGCCGCTTATCAAGCCGACATCACTTATGGAACAAACAACGAATTTGCATTCGATTACCTTCGTGACAACATGAAGTTTGATCTCAATGATTATGTTCAGCGGGAGCATCACTATTGTATTGTAGATGAAGTAGATTCAATTCTGATCGATGAGGCACGTACTCCCCTATTAATTTCTGGGCCTTCAGAGGGTGATACACGCATGTATGGCGTGGTAGATAAGGTTATTCCGCAACTTATAAAAGACAAGCATTACACTGTCGACGAAAAGGCACGCTCATCAGTACTTACTGAAGACGGCATTATTCGCATTCAGGAAATCATGCAAATCTCTAACCTATACGATATGCGCAACATAGAAATTCTTCATCACGTAAACCAGTCATTGCGTGCCCATACTCTATTTAAAAATGAAGTGGATTACGTTATTCGTGAAGGCAAAATCATTATTGTGGATGAATTTACTGGTCGTATGAAGGAAGGCTCGCGTTGGTCTGATGGACTACATCAAGCAGTTGAGGCCAAAGAAGGCGTAGAAGTAAAGTCTGAAAACCAAACTCTTGCTTCCATTACATTCCAAAACTATTTTCGCCTTTACGGAAAACTGTCAGGGATGACTGGTACTGCAGATACAGAAGCTGAAGAATTTATGAAAATTTACAGCCTAGAAGTAGTTGTGATTCCTACTAACGTTCCCATGATCAGAGATGATCAGGCAGATGTTGTCTATGCTTCAAGAAAAGCCAAGTATGAAGCCGTATCAAAATTGATTCTTGAATGTCACGCCAAGGGACAACCAGTACTTGTTGGTACAATTTCAATTGAATCTTCAGAGCTTATTTCACATTTTCTCACCGAAAAAGGCATCAAACACGAAGTCTTAAATGCTAAGAACCACGCTCGTGAAGCTGAAATTATTGCTCTGGCCGGTCAATCCGGCGGGGTAACAATTGCAACGAACATGGCCGGTCGAGGAACAGATATTAAACTTTCTGAAGAAACAAAAAAATCAGGTGGTCTTTTTATTATTGGAACCGAACGACATGAATCTCGTCGTATTGATAACCAACTCCGTGGCCGCTCTGGTCGTCAAGGTGACCCTGGTAAGTCGAAATTCTTTCTTTCTCTTGAAGATGATTTGATGAGAATTTTTGGTTCGGACAGAATCAAAGGCATCATGATCAAGCTCGGTATGAAAGAAGATGAGCCAATTGAACATAATATGATTAGCAATGCCATTGCCAAGGCCCAGAAGAAAGTTGAGACACATAACTTCGACATACGTAAGCATTTATTAGATTTTGATAACGTCATGAATGAACAGCGTAAAGTTATCTATAAAATCCGCCGTGATATTTTGAATGATGAGGCAAACTCAGAACTCATTAATGATTTCATGGACGAAGTGGCTTTTAATCTTGTTGAACAAATTAAACCGGAGAAGAAAGTAACTCTTCGTGAATATCCTTGGGAAGACATCAATATCAACATGAAAGCTGTTTTTAATATTGATAAGGTCCTTAGCGCTGAAGAATGCTCAAAGGAAACCCAGGGCGACATTTATGAATATTTTAAAAAAGCAGCTCATGAAGCCCTGAATAATAAGTTCAAAGTTTTTGAAGCTGAACAGGTTAAATATACACACCGTGAAGTTTTACTCGCTACTTTTGACCAATTCTGGAAAGACCACCTACTTGCTATGGACCATTTGAAAGAAGGTATTAACCTTCGTTCTTATGGCCAAAAAGATCCTTTAGTTGAATACAAACGTGAAGCGTTCACTCTTTATGAGAGTATGAAAGATGCCATCAAGCGGGCAGTAATCGAACGAATTTCTCATATTAAGCTTCTTACAAAAGAAGAAATCGATGAGATTCATAAACAGCAAGAGGCCATGCTTGATGCACAAATGAAGGCCCATCAACAAGCTGAACAATCCAAGCAAATGGAAGACGAAAAACGAATCATTCGTGCCTCTGTGAAAGTTGGCAGAAATGATCCATGTCCATGTGGCTCGGGCAAAAAATTTAAGGGCTGTCACGGAGCTTAAGGAGCTTTTCTGAGTAATGATAAAAAGGATATGACCAGGATTGAGGACTTAGGAGAATACCTCCACGAACTTGGTAAAGATGAGGAGGATACATCAACCTCAGATTCTTCCGAAGTTCCAGAGCTACCTACCGAAGAAATCGATTTTGGTTCAACGGACTTCGCAACGTCTGAAGAATCATCTTTTGGTTCCAGCGAAGAAGAAACAACTTTCAATACTGAAGAAACCACTTTCACAAGCGAAGAGACAGCAGACTTTGGAGCTACAGACTTTGGATCGACAGATTTCGAAACAACTGAAGAAGTTTCTACTGAGGATCCTTTCTCAATTGAAGAGACACCTTCTTTTTTAGATGCAGCGCCTATTTCAGAACCGGTAGTGGAATCAATTTCTGATTCTGCAGAAGATTCATTTTTTGAATCGGAAGAAGAACCTGAAGACGACTTTATTCCCGAGCAAGTTATTTCAAAAGCTCCGGAGCAAATCTACAAATCACCTGAAAATTTCGAGGATCTAAAGAAATTTGCTGAGAATACAAGCGTTTCTGGTATGGGTGCTGAAGGAAATCCTTCTTTCAGTGTTCTCTTAAAAAACATACGTTACATTGAAGATGTGAACGATATATTGGCCCTGATGAAAGAACTGGGGCTTTTAAGTGATCCCGAAGAGCAGATTCGACAACGACTCATGAGAGGACACCTTCTGGTTCCTCGGATTTCTGAATATGCTGCCATCTTTCTGGCCCACAAACTACGTCGGTTTGATATCGATATACAGGTTGGACTCTCCGATGAAATTCATCCTCCTAAGCACCAAGAAGCTCCGGAAACGGGACTAGTTTCAAAATTTACACTTTATCAAAATCAAACACATCATTTTCATTTTGATGATCCAAAGCTTGAAATCTCTCAGATCATTGTCGCTGCAACTCCTAATCTTGAGGGTCATCAGGTAATCCGTTATCTCGGTGTAGCTTCAGAACACAAAATGCTAGATGGCCACATTGTAGAGGACGAAGACTCAGCAGAGATACCTCGTTATTATTCGGAGCTCGCCCAAAAATTAAAAGCACATGCTCTTAAGGCCAATGCAAATGCAGTAATAGGGCTCAACTATCAACTAACACCCCTACCTACAGAATACGGCATGATTGGAAGCAAATACCGTCTAAGCTGCACTGGAAATTTAGTCTGGGTTAATAAACTATGAAAGATTATGATGTCGTCATCGTTGGTGGCGGAATCAATGGTTGCGGTCTTTTGAGAGATCTTGCGCTCAATGGTGTTAAGACACTACTTGTTGATAAAGGCGATTTTTCATCACAAACTTCTCAAGGTTCTTCCAAAATGCTTCATGGAGGAATACGTTATTTAGAGACCTTTGATTTCGGCCTAGTTCAAGAGGCCTTAGAAGAAAAAAATCTCTGGCTCAAACTGACTCCTCATCTTTGTTTTGAAAGAGAATTTTACCTGCCACTCTATCGATATTCTAAATACGCCCCATGGATGCTTCAGGCGGGACTTTTTATATATGATTTTCTTTCTCATTTTCAAAATCGTCCGCATGCCATGTTGGATGCAGAAGAAACTATGCGAACTCTCCCCTCAATTGATCCAAAAGGACTGAAAGGGGCGGGCAAGTATTTTGATGGGATTGTTGATGATGCAAAATTATCTCTTGAGTGTTTATATGATGCACTCCTTGAACCACAAGTGGATGCCTTAAGTTATCATGAAGTTATTTCCACCACTAAAACAAGTGAAGGCTATAATGTTACTATTCAAGATCGGACTAAAACAAAACTTGAAACGGTAAAAGCTAAATATATCGTTTTTACGACTGGGCCTTTCACTGACAAGCTTTTACCTTCTCTCGGCATTCCATGGACCCCACAACTAATGCCATCAAAAGGCATTCACTTATGGCTAAAAGAAGGCTCAATAAGTGTTAAAGGGTCTGTAGTTCTTACAACGAAAGATAATCGTGTCGTTTTTGTCATTCCTCAACGTGGTGCTATTTTAGTAGGCACAACTGAAACCGAAGTGGATCAGGAAATATTTGACATAAAGGCCTCGCAAAAAGAAATCGATTACTTATTAAAAGTTCTGCAGCAGTATTTTCCAAATTCAAATTTAAATAATGATTCCATTATTTCTACTTTTGCGGGAGTAAGACCTTTGGCAAGAGAAGAAGGTAGTCAGCATTCCCTGGGAAAAGTTAGTCGACACCATAAAATTTATCGTCCAACCTCTCATTCTTACGTGATGATTGGTGGTAAATACACAACATTCAGAAAGATGACTCAGGAATTAGCGAGGGAGATAGTTCCACGCCTCGGTCTTCGCTATAAACCTAATTTAACTCTAAATCCACTGAGACAGCATTCGATTATGCCTACTTTTGGTAAGCAACCAAAGCTGACAATTGATATGGTGAAAAATATTATCGCCACTGAGAAAGTGACGACGTTTGATGATTTAGTTATGCGCAGATTATCTTTGCTAGAACATCCTTCAAACATGAAAGATGTTATGGGAATTCCAGCTGAGCAAATCAAGGCCTTGTTTTAAAATCTATAAGAAATTGCAATCATGACACGAGGACCGGAAACGACTCTATTTAAAAGGTCTCCGGATGTATCCTCTTTGTAATATTTTTCTGTTCGTGTGTAATAATCCAGCATCATACGAACTCCAAAACCTTCTACTGTATAGAACTTGTAGCCAAATCCTAACGAGAATCCACTTGATGAACCATAGTCTGAAGTCTCTCCAGTTGTGGCCTGATATGTGGCCTTAACCGTTCCATAATTTAAAGACAAATGAAAAAATGGTATGAAATCATTCGCAACGGAAGGTAATTTGGTCGGATGCCAATTGGCCCCAAAACCAAATTCATGCAATTCATTTGTTATACCTGCTCTATCTAGACCCTGTGAGTTTTCTCTCATCAGCGCTAATTCTCCAATCAGAGAAAACCGTGAATACCATTCACGTAATTTTTTTGGATAAAACTCCCCACCAAAACCAAGGTGGTAAATAGATTGGGAATTATTATATGACTGACTTCCGGTACTTTTTGATTGGGAGCTAAGACC
>JBILYY010000176.1:0-6115 GCA_044377495.1 Bacteriovoracaceae bacterium
GTTGCTTCACCCAGGTGGCTTCGGCCAAAAGTGAGGCGCGGATTGAAATAATTTCTTTTTCTATAATTTCTGGGATCTCGAATTTTTCTGCTTCTTTTGCCTTTAGATAAGTTAATTCTAAATCAAAGGCGACCTTGCTCTTCGTTGTTTCATTTTCAATTCGTTCTGTCTCTTGTGCGAGACAGTTTTGAATTTCGGATTCATTCAGACATTTATTCCATATGCTACTAGAGAGATCAGAGATCTTGTCTTCTGTTGCCGTTTTGGGCCTGTCTTCAAAGTGTGGAATACCAAAATTACATTTTTCTTTTAGGTAGGCATCAAATTCAGCGTCAGTTGGAAATTTGAATAAGATAGGACTTACATCAGCGGCTAGCCAGAAATCTGTTTTTGGTCTGCGACAGCGTTGTCCTGTTGTTCCGTTTATAATCAAAACGTCTGCGGAGTTTTTTATTCCGTATTCCATGTCGATTTTAGTAGATTCAAATTGGCCTTGCTGAGGCATCTGGCCGCGGGCATTGGCCCTTAAAAGTATTCCTTTTCCGTTATATTTCAAATCTGCGTAGGTCCGTTTAAATCGGTCCGGCCCAATATCAATTGGTCCTTCTTCAAATACACCATCAATTACTTCTCCAGACTCTGCAAACATCATCTGTTCGCCAGTTGGAAGCGTAACAGTGACTTCTTTGTTATTTAATTCAGCATAAGGAAGATATTTTCTGGGAAAGAACATGAAGAGACTGTGCATAGTATGCGAGACTGTTGAGTTTGGTGCATCAGACATAAAAAGTGAAATATTTTGTCTCGCCTGCTCTTCAAACTGGAATTCAAACTCCCGATAAGAATCTTCCGCATTTACAATGACATTCTTTCCCCTGTTATCAATTTGAAAAGCTTCGTACTGACCTTCAGGATAGGAGTCCTGACGAAGGTAAGTTAAGCCAGAGACCCACCCCATCGTATTACTATTGGATTTTAGTGGAATTAACTTATCTGTGAGTGGGATCAGTGTGGTTTTTAATTCAATTTCCGGGCCCACCTGATCTTTCCAAATGACTTTGAACTTTATATTGGAACTTTTAACCTTGGGCTTAATTATGATTTCAAAGGCACCGTTAATAAATTTAAAATTACCATTTGTGGTGGCCGTGTCGCTGATTAGTTTTAAGTCTGTCGCTTGTACTTGTTGCTCGTTTTTTACCGTAACTTTCAGTACCACTGAATTAGCGCCATTAGCGAAAACACTTTCGGGAATAAGTTTGAGATCAAAAGGTGGTAGGTCTTGAACCTTGGTGCTCGCAATATTTCGCTGGTAACTTTCCTGACGATTGAAGGTGGAGCAGCTGAACAAAAAAAGCGTCATCAAAATAGCATTTCTCATAGGTTACTTATCGGTAACGGAAGCGAATTCTTGAGTGAAATAGTTTAGACCCTGCCTATCTAACCTATTGAAAGTTTGGATAAAAGTAAGAGAAGGTCGGAAGCAATCATTTGCCGTACTGTTTCGGAACGGTTTAGGATTTAGGTTTACAAGGATAGTAGGTGCTTATGAAATGGATAATCTTCGGCCTTCTTTTTAACCAGTTTGCATTCGCTGAAAGTTTTCAAAAAACTTCGCAAGCGAGCTGTGTAAGTCTTGATTTGCGAGATGAAAAACTTAGAGACATTAGAGATCAAAAACAAGTGGCCTGGTGTTACGCCTTCACAGCTGCTGATATGCTTACCTATACCTACGATCTAACAGAAAAGGCTTCGGCTGCAGATGTAGCGATTAATTATAATGAAAGTGACCTAGGGCAATTTAGTCGTTGGCTCTTTCGCACTTTTGGCAGAAAGCCAACTCAGGGTGAGCAAGATAATTTTATGATGCCTCATCAGACTGGATTTAATAAAGTCGCTCTTGATCGGGCCATGCGCGAAGGCCATTGTCCTGAGAGAGTTTTCCCCTCTGAATCATGGATTAAAATGAACCGTGAAGGGGATAAGTGGCTTGAAGCAAAAACAGATCTGAGAACGGCCATGATGGAAATTTTCGGGTTACTCAAAAATCAAGACAATTTAACAGCGGCCAATCTCCCGTTTTATTATCATTTTAAAAATGTGGAATCCCCGGAAGAGTTTTTTAACTTAATTAAAGGACATAATTCCTCAGATTTTTACTCAAATTTGAGAAATGAAGTTTGTAAGCACGATCGGATTAAATTCCAAAACCGATATGAGTCTGTCATGTACATTAAGGATATGCTCGCCTTCCCAGTCATGAATAATCAACTTAATCGGGGACGCGTTGTTGGAATTGATTATGACTCGAGACTTTTGACAAACCAAAATAATGATTCTGTCAGCTTTTCCGAGCTCCACACTTCTACGATTGTGGCCAGGCGCTGGAATGAGACCCAAAATGAGTGTCAATATCTCGTTCGTGATAGCCATGGAGCTCAATGTTCCAGATATGATACCAACTATGAGTGTCTGGGCGGACAGGTTTGGATAGATGAATCAAAAATATATTCAAATCTAATCTATTTTTTTTATATAATTAAAAATTCAAAATAACACGACCCGCAACTTTAGCGCTCGATGAAATACTTCCCAAGAAGCCTACTCTTTTGATGGGATCCGGTCCTGTGCCTATCCCTCTTGAAGTGGCAGCTGCAAACTCAATCGTTATTAGTCATTTAGGTGAGACGATGAAGCAGATTGTTTCTCGCATTCAACTTATGGGCCAGTATGTTTTTCAAACGAACAGTTCAAAAATTTTTGGAATAGCTGGTCCTTCTTCAGCTGCCATGGAAATGGCCGTTACGTCTTTATTGTGGCCAGGAAAAAAAGTTCTCGTTTTAAATATGGGAACCTTTAGTGCTCGTTTCGCTGAATTAGCGAAGGGGGTTGGGGCAGAAGTTACTGAGATTTTTCCTGTTGGACTTGCACCTTTTAGGGTTCAGGAAGTAAGGGCCGCACTTGAAAATCAACAATTTGATGTTCTGACCTTAGTTCAAGGTGAGACTTCTTGTGGAATAAAAAATACTGAGCTTGAAGCAATTGTTAAGCTTGCCAAGAGTTTTGGGGTTCGAACAATCGTTGACGCCGTTTGCACTTTAACTACCATGCCTTGTCCGATGGATGAGTGGGGAATTGATATCCTGATGGTTGGAGGTCAAAAAGGCATTTCGGCCGTTCCCGGTGTCGCTATGATTGCCTTTTCAGAAGAGACCTTTGACTATATTTCTAAAAGAGAAGAAAGAATGCCCCATTGGTGTCTTGATCCGAGACGGGCGTACCGTTTTTGGGGACTAGGTGAGTATCACTATACCGCACCTGTTCCAGGTCTTTTGGCCTTGCACGAAGCGCTGAGACTTATTTGTGAAGAAACACTTGAGAAAAGATTTCAGAGACATCTCGCGTCTTCAACAACGCTCCAGCATTGCTTGGAAGTTATGGGACTTGAACTGTTTACTCCAAAAGAATTTCGCCTTAATTCAGTTGTGGCCATCAAAAACCCGAACAAGGTTGTAACGAAGGAATTAATCAGTTTCCTCATAAAAAACCACCAAGTAGAAATATCTGGAGCATTCGGTCTCGATATTGTTCGTGTTGGCCAAATGGGCGAGCAGTGCCGACACGAAAATATCAAAAGAACGCTTGAAGCGATTGGTGCAGGATATGAACATTTTGGTGTAAAGCTTAATGTTGCTTCTGCGATTACTGAATTCGAAAAGTCTCGTGAAAGAGAAAGTGCGCTATATCTTTCACAGATGATATCAGAGGAAACTAAAACTTCGATGGCCTAAAAGGATTAGAGACTAGCGAGTTACTTACTCTTCTTCATCATCATTTTTGGTAAAAGATTTATTTCGGATATTGGGTTTTTGCATGTTTTTGGTTTGGGTCATAGTCCGACTCCCAGTAGAACCACTCACAAATGGCATTGAAGATTTCGCACGAGGTACTTCCGGGTTTTCGGGCTTTTCTTCGATAATGGTAAGATCTGCTACCGGAATATTGGCCCGTTGGCCATTGGCCAAAAAGCAAGCAGCATTCTGACGTCCTGAACCATCAATACTGATATTTGTGACTCTGACAATTTCGCCTTTGTAGCGGCCGTTAACAACAGTGGCCTTAATTACTTTACTCATGTTGAATTATTGCCTTGCTGCAGTTATTGTTTATCCATGAATAACAATCATTACTCATCTTTTACCGCTTGGGTAACTATTTTCAGTGCCTGGTTGGTTGCCTCCGTTGCAACTTTAGGGAGTCTTTTTTTTAGTGAAGTCATGATGTTTCCTCCCTGCGTCTTTTGTTGGTATCAACGTATATGCATGTACCCATTAGTTGTGATTCTTAGTGCAGGACTATTTCCTGTTTCTAAAAGTGTCATCAAGTTCTCAGTACCACTTGCTCTTATTGGTTGGGTGATTGCAGTCTATCATAATCTTCTTTATTACAAGATACTGCCTGAAAGCGCAGCTCCTTGTGTCAGGGGCATCTCGTGTACAACGGTTTATATCGAATGGCTGGGATTTATTACTATCCCGCTACTTTCACTTGTCGCGTTCAGTGTGATATTAATTTTACTTTTTTTTGCAAATAAGGAACTTTCTCATGAATAAAAAAGCCGGTTTGATTATTTTTGCTTCTATCCTACTCATGGTAGGTATATTTATGATGGCATCTCGTATTTATAAGAAGCAAGTCTCTGAAGATGTTGGTTTTAAAACTCAAGATAATTTTAAAATAATGGTTCCTGATTACGCTATTCGCAAAGGTAGTCCGGATGCGAAAGTTTTTGTCGTTGAATTCTTTGATCCGCAGTGTGAAAGCTGTCGTGCATTTCACACAACGATGCAAACAATTATGCAGGAATATGAGGGGAGAATACAACTGGTCTTGAGATATGCAGCACTACACGGTGATTCCATTTTTGCCATAAAGATTCTAGAAGCCGCGAAAAAACAAGACAAATACTGGGAAGCCTTGGAAATATTATTTGAGCATCAGCCAGAGTGGGGAAATCACCACAATCCGAATCCTGAAGTTGTCTGGAACTATCTTCCACGACTTGGGATTGATGTCGAAAAGATTAAAAAGGATATGGAAAGTTCAGAAATTCAGAAAATTATTGAACAAGACACAAAAGATGGTTTGCAGCTTGAAGTTCGACAAACCCCAACCTTCTTTATCAATGGGAAACCGCTACAGGATTTTGGGCCGGATTATTTAAGACAAGCGATTGATGAGGCCCTCAAAGAAATATAGCGAGTCAAAGGACTTTGGAATTCAGCTGGCCACATGCCGCCAAAATTTCATCACCTTTAGTTGCTCTAATCAGCGTAGGGATTTTATAAGTATCAAGAATCGACTTAAAGTGTTCAACCTTAGATAGCTCAGGTCGCTTGTACTCTGTACCCGGAAAAGGATTGAAGGGAATTAAACTGACGTAGGCATTCTTTCCTTCCAGTAGCTTTCCTGTCAGATGGGCATCTTCATCTGAATCATTAAAGTCCTGAATGAGTAAATACTCATAGGTGACAAACCTGTTCTTACCTCGCGGAATGGCCTGAACATAATTCAACACTTCTTCTAAAGGGTAGCGCTTATTAATCGGAATCAACTTATCTCGCTTCTCTTTAATCGGTGAGTGAAGTGAAAGAGCAATGTTCACATCAGGCATTTCATTTTTCCAACGCTCAAGCCCTGGCAAATAGCCCGCAGTAGATATTGTGATCTTTTGGTCGGCCACACTAAGGCCATGCTGTGAGAGGAAAATTTCACAGGCCGTTTTTACGGCATCGAAGTTATGCAGAGGTTCACCCTGACCCATAAAAACAATATTAAGAATTTTATCATCTCCAGGACGGTGCTTTGTGAGCCATTTCTGGCTCTCAGTAAACTGCCCGATAATTTCTTCAGTTTTGAGATTCCTGGATAGCCCTTGAATGCCAGTATGGCAAAAGGAGCATTTCATGGCACAGCCGACCTGAGAGGAAAGACAGATGGTGTATTTGTTATTAAAAGGGATGAGGACCGTTTCTACTTTTAATCCGTCCTGGAGTTTGAAAAGAAACTTCACCGTTTTGTCAGTCGATTCTTGAAGAGTATCAATGACCGGTAA